>DATGVV010000278.1:0-4775 GCA_035299885.1 Chloroflexota bacterium
CCGAAAGGAGTGCACGGCCGCGATTTTGGCCATGCTACCTGGTGGCCCGCAAGGATCGGACTTGCTCGCGCAGGCTCTGGAAGTAGTCCGTGTTCGTGATCTGGCTCACTTCCTCGTTGCGCTTGGCAGTGTCGATCTCGATCCGCAGCTGCTGGACTTCCCGCCGCAGGTCATCCTCACGGGCTTGGGCCTCACGCACGGTGCGCTGGAAGACGCGCGCCAGCTGGCCCATGCCGTCCTGACGCTGGGCCATGCCATCGAGGCTCTCGAGGGTGAACTCTGGCGCCTCCTCAGCCATGGTCGCCTCGCTCGCCCGGGCCACCTCTTTGAGGTACACCACTTCCTTGAGCCAGGGTTGCCGCTTGCGAGCCCGAGCCTTCGACGTCTTGCCCTCGCGCGGCTTGCCTGAGTGGTTCTCCGCTGCCAGCTCTATGCACTGCGTGACCCACTCCACTTGGCCGGGCACGACCAGCTTGCTCACTGGCTGGGCTTTCCCTTCTGGCAGCCTGACGTCCAACAGCACCAGGTCGTACTCCGCAGCGTTGACCATGGCGGCGATTTTGGCCATGGCCTAGCGGTCGTCGCGCAGCGCCTGCGCCCGCTTGCGGAGTTCGCGGAAATACGCAGTGTCGGTAATCTTCTTCACTTCCTGGTTGCGCTTAACCGTATCGATCTCGATGCGCAGTTCCAGGACTTGGCGGCGCAACTGCTCTTCGCGAGCCTGCACCTCGCGCGCCATGCGTTGGAACACTCGGGCCAAATGGCCAAGCCCGTCCTCACGCAGCGCCACTCCATCGAGACTGGCGGCATCGAAGCTCGCCGCTTCAACCGCCATGGCTGCCTCAGTGACACGCGCTACCTCGCGCAGGTATTCGACTTCTTTTAGGCGCAGCCGCCGCTTCTCGAGCGAGGCCTCGATGCGGGCCTGCAGCACCATCGGTTCGAACGGTTTCGGCAGGTAGTCTTCGGCGCCCAGCTCGATGCACTGCGTCACCCACTCGATCTGGTCCAGCGCGGACAGCATGATCACCGGGAGATCGCGAAGTTGCTCGTCCCGCTTAAGCTCCTCGAGCACGGCTGAGCCGTCCATCTCCGGCAGCATGACGTCGAGCAGCACCACGTCGTACTGCTCGGCGCGCACGATTCGAAGCGCTTCAAACCCGTCGGCAGTGACGGACACGCGGTATCCCAAGCGAACCAAGCGGCGGGACAGCAGGTCGCGTTCGGCCTCCGTGGCGTCAACAATGAGGACCCTGGGCGCGTCCGTGTTGCCCTCGGGATCAGCCTGCACGGCGGCTCGGGCGCGGGCCATCGCCTGCAGCGCCAGCGAACGTTCGACAGGCAGGGACTGCACCACTCCCTCAGCGAGATCGAAGTCGGACAGATCGGCCACGCGGCCCATCGAGTCCAGCAGGGAATGGCTGGCGGACTCGATCTTGCCGATGTCGGCCACAGCGTCGTTCCAACCCTGGGCCAAAGCATCGCTGCGCAGCTGCGCGCAGCGGGCCAGAATGTCCAGAACCGGCGCTCGTGGCTCCGTCATGATGCGCGCTGCATCGAGCTCGCCGGCTGCGACTTTCCCGAGATCTAACGTGGCCGCCAGCCAGGCCAGCAGGCCGCGCCCGGCTGCCCGAACCTGCTCCAGGCTGTTCAGGAAGTCGGCCCGCCCCAACTCAGCTGCCTGCTCCTGCAACAGCTCGGTGTAGCCGATGATCTGGTTCAGCAGCGTACGCAGCTCGTACTGAGTCGTACGGACCAGATCGCGCAGGATAGCGGCGGCGTCCGCTACGTCCGCATTCGCCGGCCGCGCCAGGGCGGGGGCATGTGTCTTCAGAGGGCCTCATTATGGGTGTATCACTCGCTGCTTGTCGTGAGGCTAGGAGTTTTGGGGGACGGCGCTTGCAGGCGAGCGGCGAGACTTTAGAATCCGCCCAGGAAAATACCTACTAAAAGGGGTTCCGATTCAATGATGCGCCCGCGGCCCGCGGCTATTGCCATCGTGCTGCTCACCGTCCTCACTGCCTGCGGGCAGTCCAGTGCCCCGCCTGCGCCGGCAGCTTCGGCCAAAACTGGGGCCACCGCGTCCGGCAGCGCGCAAGCTGCCGCCAAAGCCGCCGGCAAACGCATCGTCGTCGCAACTGGCGGCACTGGCGGTGTGTTCTACCCGCTGGGCACCGGCCTTTCCAAGATGCTCCAGAAGTATCTCGGCGTCGAGTCCTCAGCTGAAGTGACCGCCGCCTCGGTGGCCAATTTCAAATTGATCAGGGAACGCCACCAGGACGTCCTGGCTTTTGCCCAGGCGGACGTAGCTTATGACGCACTCGAGGGCCGGGAGGCGTTCAAGGCCGACGGCCCGCTGCAGGTCCGCTCGCTGGGCGTGCTGTATCTGAACATGATGCAGCTGGTGGTTCGCGACGGCACCGGCATCAACAGCGCCGCGGAACTGCGGGGCAGGCCGGTGTCCGTGGGCGACGCCAACAGCGGCACCGAGATCAAGGCCAATCGCGTGCTGGAGGCCGCCGGCCTGGACCCTGCCAAGGACATTCAGCGGCAGCACCTCGGCGTGGCTGAGTCGGCCACGGCCATGGAGCAGGGCCAGCTGGACGCCTTCTTCTTCGACGGCGGCATCCCCACGCCAGCCATCGCCGATCTAGCGAACAAGCAAACGGTGAAGCTCATCCCGCATGGCGACTTGGTAGCCAAGATGAATGCGAAGTACGGCGACTTCTACGCCCAGGTGCTCATCCCCAAGGACACCTACAAGGGCATGACCGCCGACGTGCCTAGCGTGGCCGGTCTACCAAACATCCTGGCCGTCCACGAGGAATTCCCCGAAGATCTCTCGTACGGCGTGCTGGCCACGCTGTTCGACCACAAGGCCGAGTGGGACGCCATCCATCCTGAAGCCAAATTCGCCGAGCTGCGCACCGCGTGGCAGAACAGCCCCATTCCGCTGCACCCTGGCGCCATCCGCTTCTACCGCGACCGCGGAGTCTACCGCGGCAGCTGATCTCCACACATATAACGGTGACAGGCCTCTTGCTCTTCGCCAGCACGCTCGCACTGACCGCGGCGTTGGCCGTCGGTCCGCTGCGGCCTGCCATCGAAGTACGTGACTGGGACGATGACGGCCGGGTGGTGCAGACGATGTCTCTCGAAGACGGCGGGACGTTCAGCCTGCAATTCACCCATTCCATGTACGGCGGCACAGTGACCGAGCGCTTCCGCGTTCTGGAGCCTGACGCCGCAGCGTTCGAACGCTCGACTGTCCAAACCGAGAACGGCGGGGCGGCCGAGTACTACGCCCCACTGGGGAACTTCCACCGGCAAAGCGCCACCACCTGGAGCGTGGACGTCGATTCGATGCGGCTCCCGCAGCTGCTGGTATCTGCGCAGCGGATCGCCAATCCGGCCATCGTCAGCGGCAAGAACCGGCTGGCGCTGGACAGCGTCCTGCCCGAAGGGCACGTCGCGGAGCTCGTCCCTGTTTACCATTAGCCGCCGCGAATTCCTGCGGAACGCTGCTCGCTGGGCACTCGTCCCACCGGGCCTTGCGCTGCTGTCCGGTTGCAACATCACCAGCGCGTTTCGATCCGACTCAACCGAGATTCGGCGCATCGGCTACCTCTCACCGAGCTTTCCGTCTCCAACCGTGGACGCGCTGCGCCAGGGCTTGCGCGAGCTTGGCTACATCGAAGGCCAGCACATCGCCTTCGAGTTCCGATTCGCCGCAGGCCAGGACGAGCGCCTGCGCGAGCTGGCGCTGGAGCTCAAGCAGCGCAAGATGGATGTCCTGGTGGTGGCCGGCGGAGCGGCCGCGGCCATCGCCAAAGAGACCAGCGAAGCCACGCCCATCGTTTTCGTGCGCGTGGGCGATCCCGTCGGCACCGGCTTGGTGGACAGCCTGGCCACGCCGGGCGGAAACCTCACCGGGCTGACGTCGTTTTCGCCCCAGCTGATCGGTAAGCGGCTGGAGATCCTGAAAGAGATCGTCCCGAATGCCTCGAATGCCATCATGCTGTGGGACGTCGATCACCCCAATGAATCGGAAAAAGCAGCCTCGAAGGTCGCTGCTTTACGGCTCGGCATGAAGCTGATTAGCCTGCAGGTGCCGGGCTCGGCCGACGTGGAGTCCGCCTTTAAGGAAGCGCGCGATCAAAAAGCGGACGCCCTCATAACGCTGGTGGAGGACGTGAGCTTCAACCAGCGCCGGCGAATCCTGGGCTTCGCCAACCAGGGCAAGCTGCCCGCGCTGTATCCCATCCGCGAATTTGTGGACGATGGCGGGCTGCTGTCTTATGGCCCCAGCGTCACCCAGCAGTTCCGTCGCGCGGCCGTCTACGTGGACAAGATCCTCAAGGGCGCCAAGCCAGCCGAGCTGCCGGTGGAACAGCCGACTCGGTTTGAGATGGTCATTGGTCTCAAGGCCGCTCAGACGCTGGACCTGCGCATCCCCGAATCGGTGCTTCTGCAAGCCGACGAGGTGATCCGTTGACCAACGCTGCCGCCCTCAGCGTGCCTGCCGTCAGCACGCAATCACATCGCCGCAGCCGGCTATTCCGCAAGTACATCACCTTCTTTGTGGTGCTGGTCAGCGGCGCGCTACTGGTGAGCGGCATGGTGCAGCTGTATTTCTCGTACCAGCAGAGCAAGAGCGCGGTGTTCGAGCTTCAGCAGCGCGAGGCGTCTCGCGCCGCGTCCGAAATCGAGTCCTTTATCAACGACCTCGAACAGCAGATCTCGTGGGCGGTACATGCGCGCGGCGTCGGCATCAT
>DATGVV010000279.1:0-3655 GCA_035299885.1 Chloroflexota bacterium
CCGAACAGCACAGCCGACTTGGCGGCCGCCAGTTCGACATCCCCGGCCCGGCCCTCGAGCTCGTCGTGAATGGCCTCGCAGGCGTGGAGGCTGCTCTCATCGAGCAGTTCCTCCAGGCGCAGGATCTTCGGCCCTGGTAAGCGCCGGCGCGTCCCCAGTAGCGCCATCTTGGCGAGCGCATGGAGCGCATCGCCGGCATTCATCGCCTGGGGCACACCCCACACGCTCGCGACGCTGGGCCGCCCATGGCGGGTCTCCAGCCCGCGCTCCAGCTCCTCCTGGTTGGCGGCGAAGATGTGCAGCAGGGCGATGGCCGTGGCCATCGGCAGGGCCATCGCCTGGCGGCCGCCGCACGCTTGGCAGGCCAGCAAGCACAGCACCGCACGCGGCCGGATGGCTGGCGGCCCATCTGGCGTCTGCCAGCCGAGGCGGTAGCGGATCAGGTCGTAAAACTCGCCCAGGCGCTGGCTGTTGACAAACGCCGCCAGCCTGCTTTCAACCGCGGCCGAGGCGCGGCGCAGCTGCTCCAGGCTGGCTCTCTCTGGCTCAGCCCGCATAAGCACATGGTATTCTGGCTCGGTTTGTTGTGAGGATCTTGCTCTACACGGGCAAAGGTGGGGCGGGGAAGACGACGATCGCGGCCGCGACGGCCGTGCGGTGCGCTGAAACCAATCGCCGAACGCTCTTGGTTGGCGGTGACGGCTCACAGAGTCTTGCCGACTGCCTGAACAGCCCACTGACCGATGAGCCGCAAGAGGTTGGCCCCAACTTGTGGGCCCAGGAGATCGATCCCCTGGAACGGCTCGAGCGTTCCTGGCCACGCATCGAGGCGCTGCTGGGCGGCTGCGTGAGCGACAGCATTTCCGGCACGGCGGTGGAAGAGCTGACCATGGCGCCCGGCCTAAGCGATCTGCTGCGGCTCCTGGCCTTCAAAGAGCAGTGCGACCGAGATGCGTATGACGTCATCGTGGTTGACCTCGGCTCCTCGCTGAGCGCGCTGCAACTGCTGGCGTACCCGGAGGGCGCCGCCTGGTGGATCGGCCGTCTGAGCAGCCAAAAAGGCGCCGCCTTGAGTTCCGTCGCCGAGCAAGCGGCCTCCCTGGCCGAGGCGCTGGCTGATTTCCGGCATACGCTCGGCGATGCGGCGGAGTGCTCGGTCCGGCTGGTCACGACCGCCGACCAGCTTGCCTTGCGAGAGACCAAGCGGGCGCTGACGTTCATCAGCCTGTACGGCTACAACGTCGATGCCGTCGTCCTGAACCGCCAGCGCAACGTGCCCCGCCCGCTGGCCGAAGCGTTCAGTGCCTGGCCGATCCTGTGCACCACCTGGTACGACCGCGACGTGATCGGCCAAAGCCTGCTGAGCCAGATGGCTTTGGACTTGTTCCCCGTGCCGAACGATCCGGCCTCGGTGCTGATCTCCGGGCCGGCCCAACGCCTGAGCCGCGCCGAGGAAGGCTACGTGCTGAGCCTCAAGCTGCCCTTCGTCGAGGAGGACGACATCGAGCTGCTGCAGCACAGCGGGCAGCTCATCCTCCAGGTCGGCCGAGTACGCCGCGTGATCCAGCTGCCCGATCCCGTGGACGCGCTTAGCGCCGCCGACGCTGTGCTCGACGACGGCTGTCTGGAAGTCCACTTCCGCTAAGGCGCGGCTCTCAGCGAAGTCTTATCTGAAACGCGAATAATTCTCCAAAAATGCGACTTTGCTCACAGACGCGTGGCGCGTCGCTTCATAAGCTTGTATCGTGAAGCAGTGGAACGTTCAGATCGTCCTCGAGACCCTGAACAACGACGTCATTACCTGGACCGTTTCCGACGAGGCCCTGGAGCGCCTGCGCGCCGATGTGCGGGCCGGCGAGCTAGGGCGTGCGCACATCATGCGCGTTGACCCAGTCGAGAACGTGGGTCTGGTGGCCATCGCGGCCTAGCCAGAGCCAGTCCAGGAAGGCGAGCTGATAAAGCTCGCCTTTTTTCTTTGCCATGATCGAAAGGTGCGCGCCTGGCTCGTGCTCGGCATCCTGTCCGCCCTGGCCGCTTGTGGCGGAGTGGCTCCCGCGGGGCTGCCCGCCTCGAGCAGCCCCAGCCCGCGGCCCTCGCCCACGGCAACGCCAGCCGGCCCCCTGGAGACTCTCAAGCTGGCCTGTGTAGGCCCGCAGAGCGGTGAGCTCGCGTTCCTCGGCAAGCCGTCGCTCCAGGCTTGCCAGATGGCCGTGGACGAGTTCAACGCCCGCGCCGGCGGCATCCAAGGCGTAAAGGTGGAGGTCGTCCCAGGTGATGACGCCGGCAGCGCGGAGCAGGCCACCAGGCTGGCCGCCAAGCTGTCCGCCGATCGGGCGGTGCTGGGCATGGTCGGTCCTATGACCAGCGCCGCGGTCCTGGCCGCCGGACCAACCTTCGACGCCGCGCACATCGCCTTCGTCAGCCAATCCGCCTCCAACCCGAAGATCACCGAGAGCGGCTGGAAGACGGGTCACCGCCTGGTAGCGCGTGACGATGCGGAGGGCTCGGCCGATGCCGAGTTCGTGTTCGGCCCGCCGCTCAACGCCAAGAAGGCATTCGTGGTCGATCGCCATGAGCCGTACAGCATCAGCCTGGCGGATGAGTTCGAGAAGCGCGCCAAGGCGCTTGGCATCAAGACCGAGCGGGGCAGCCTGACAGGCAGCCCCGACTATGCCGCGCTCATCAGCAGGGCAAAAGCCGCCAATCCGGACGTGCTGTTCTTTCCCGACCAGGGGTCGCAGTGCGCCGCCATGCTGCTGGAGATGCAGAAGCAGGCCGTCTCCTCCAGGCTCATGTCGAGTGACGGCTGTCATGACAAGGAGCGATTCATCGCCGCCTCGCAGGGCGCCGCCGAGGGCATGTTCGTATCGGATACGGGCGCCGGCTACGACACCACGCCCGAGGGTCAGGCCTGGGCCAAGGACTTCCGGGCCAAGTTCGGCGCCGAGCCCGGCCCGTTCAGCTGGTACGCCTACGACGCGGCGCGGATCGTCCTGCAGGCGGTGGACAGCGCGGCCAAGGCCAAGGGCAGCCTCGAACTTCGCCCCGCCGACGTGAACGCCGAGATCGCCAAGATCAAGGACTTCAACGGACTGCTGGGGCCCATTACCTTCAACGCTAAAGGCGACGTGGAGAACGCCTCGATCGCCATCTTCCAGGTGGTTGGTGGCGAGTTCAAGCAGGTGAAGAAGGTCCGCTAGGCACCAGCACATCTTGGCCAAAAACGTGCGTTGGGCGCCGCGCTAGGGTACGCTGCTAGCCAGTACCGTGGCCATCGATATCGAGGAGCGTCGCCGCAAGCGCGATCAGCGTATGGCGGTTCAAGCTGCGAACGACATCGTCCAGCAGGCCGCCGCGCGAGGCCGCGCGATCACGTTGGAGTGGTCCGCCATCGCCGCGCTGCTGGCGGCCGGCGTTGCGCTCGGGCTCGGCGTCTGGTACCGGCATCTGGCGCTCACGTCACTCGGCAGCGCGGCGTGGGGCGGCCTGGTGGTCGGCGCGCTGCTGTGCCATGCCGCGCTGCAGCAGGGCCGAGCTCGCCTCAGCTACCTGGCGCTGGCCATCTTTGCCGGCCTGCCGTTGGCGGCCATTCCCTTCCGCTTTGTCTCGCCTGAGGCCGGGATGCTGCCGCTGCTGGTGTTGGGCGGCCTTGGGG
>DATGVV010000280.1:0-6059 GCA_035299885.1 Chloroflexota bacterium
CGCTGGAGTTCATCAACCGCGCCGCCGAGTACATCGAGCAGCAGGCGCGCGGCAAGACCGTGTTCGGCGGCCTGGAGCGGCCCGCGCCGCCGCCCGAGCAGCGGCGCCAGGCAGCCGTGCAGCTGCTGCCGGCGCTGCGCGGCCGGCTGAGCCGCAACAAGCGCGTCATCCTGCACCACACCGACTCGGATGACGTGCTGGGCTTCGTCAACTCGCGCGAGAGCCCGCAGGTGGCGGCCAGGGGCCTGGCTTGCCCCGACCACGTGCTGTACACCAAGGTCAAGCCGCTGTTTCTGAGGGAGCCGGGAGTCGGGAGTCAGGAGTCAGCGGGCCTGACCGTCCTCGATGGGGCGCTGGCGGCGTATGAGGCCGACTAC
This sequence comes from Chloroflexota bacterium, assembly GCA_035299885.1. Taxonomy (GTDB): domain Bacteria; phylum Chloroflexota; class JAJPGV01; order JAJPGV01; family JAJPGV01; genus DATGVV01. The sequence continues at coordinate 378 of DATGVV010000280.1, forward strand.
CAGCGCTTCTTCGAGGAGCAGACGGAGGCCGCCTATGGCGTGGCGCCGACTCCCGACTCCCGACTCCCGACTCCCGACCCGCTGCCGCGGGTGATCCTGGTGCCGGACGTGGGCATGGTCACCGCCGGGAAGGACCGGCGGGCCGCCCAGCTCGCGGCCGAGAACTACATCCGGGCCATCCAGATCATGCGCGGCGCCACCGTCCTGGACCGCTTCGGCTCACTGACGGACAAGGAGGCCTACGACTTCGAGTACTGGCCGCTGGAGCTGTACAAGCTGACGCTGCTGCCGCCGGAAAGGGAGCTGGCTCGCCGCGTGGCGTTCATCACCGGCGCCGCTGGCGCCATTGGCCGGGCCATCGCCCGCCGTTTCGCCGAGGAGGGCGCTCATGTGGTGCTGGCCGACGTCAACCTGGCGGGCGCCGAAGCCGTGGCCAAGGAGCTGCCCGGCCCGGCCCTGGCCGTGCCGTGCGACGTGACCGATCCCGGCAGCGTGCAGTGCGCCCTGGAGCAGACCGTGCTGGCCTTTGGCGGGCTGGACGTGGTGGTGTCGAACGCGGGCACCGCCGTGGCCAAGCCGCTGGAGGAGCTGAGCGTGGAGGAGTGGCGGCAGACGCAGAACGTGCTGCTGACCGGCTATTTCCTGGTCACCCGCGAGGCGCTCAAGATCCTGAAGCGCCAGACCATGGGCGGCGACAGCTCGCGGTCGATCGGCGGCTCGATCATCTTCGTGTCGTCCAAGGCCGGGCTGGCGCCGGCCAAGAACGCCGCCGCCTACACCAGCGCCAAGGCCGGCGAGCTGCACCTGGCCCGCTGCGCGGCCGAGGAGGCCGGCCCGTTCGGCATCCGCGTCAACAGCCTGGCCCCGGACGCCATCTTCGAGGGCAGCGGTCTGTGGTCCGGCCAGTGGGGCCAGGCCCGCGCCGCCAGCCGCGGCGTGGCCGTGGACGACCTGCCCGAGATCTATCGCCAGCGCAGCGCCCTCAAGCTCAACGTCAGCGCCGCCGACGTGGCCGAGGCCGCCCTGTTCTTCGCCTCCGACCGCTCGGCCAAGATCACCGGCGCCATCCTGACGGTTGACGCTGGCCTAGCCGACGGCTACGTGCGATGAGCGAGTCGTTAGGCGTTAGTTGTCACTCGTGAGCTCCCCGCCGCTGCCCCTCAAAACCGAGTCCACGCTCGAGGCTCGCCTGGCCGCTGGCCGGTTCGCCGTGACGGCCGAGATCGGGCCGCCCAAGAGCGCGGACGGCGAGGTGGTGCGGCGCAAGGCGGTCGCGCTGGCCGGCCTGGTCGATGCCGCGAACGTGACCGACAACCAGACCGCGGTGGTGCGCCTGTCGAGCATCGCCGGCGCGCTCATCGCCAAGCAGGCCGGCGTGGAGCCGATCGTGCAGGTCACCTGCCGCGACCGCAACCGCATCGCCATCCAGAGCGATCTGCTGGGCGCCTACGCCCTGGGCCTGCACAACGTCCTGTGCATGACTGGCGATGCGGCCAAGGCTGGCAACCATCCCGATGCCAAGGACGTGTTCGACCTCACCACGGCCGACCTGCTGCGCATGCTGCGCGGCATGCGCGACGAGGGCACGTTCCTGAATGGCGAGACCATGCGCCTGGCCCCGCGCTTCTTCACCGGCGCCACCTCGGCGCCCATGCTGGGGTCCATGGACAAGGAGCTGGCCCGCCTGGACGAGCGGGTCAACCTGGGCGCCGACTTCTTCCAGTCGCAGTTCGTGTTCGACGTGGCCGCTTTCCGGCCGTTCATGGAGCACTGGGTCGGGCGTGGGCTGGCCGGGCGGGCGGCCTTCCTGGTGGGCGTGGGCCCGCTCAAGAGCCTGGCCCAGGCGCAGCATATGAACACGCTGCCCGGCGTGGTCATTCCTGGCGAGGTCCTCAAGCGCCTGGCCGACGCATGCGACCCACAGCAGACGGGCGTGGACATCTGCCTGGAGGTCGTGCAGCAGCTGCGCGACGTGCCCGGCGTAGCCGGCGTACACGTCATGGCCGTGGCCCAGGAGGACATCGTGCCTGACCTGCTGCGGGCCGCCAAGCTGCGGGAATGAGGCGTCAGGCGTCAGTGAGCTTCGCTTCGCTCAGTATCGAGGAGTTCTGCATCCGGTTAGGCTCGGACGAGCCGGCGCCGGGCGGAGGCTCGGCCGCGGCGCTGCTGGCCAAGCTGGCCGCCGCGCTGGTCCAGATGGTGGCTCGCCACACCCTCGGCCGGCCCAAGTACGCCGATGTCGAAGCGCGCATGCAGCGTATCGTGGCCGAGGCCCAGGACATGGGCCGCCGGGCCGGCCAGCTGATCGACGCTGACGCCGCCGCGTTCGAGAGCGTGTCGTGGGCGTTCAAGCTGCCGAAGGCGGATCGGGGCCGCGACCAGGCCGTCAGCCAGGCCTGCCAGCAGGCCACCGAGGCGCCCTTGGAGGTCATGCGCCTGTGCGCCCGCCTGGCCGAGCTGGCCGCCGAGCTGCAGCGCGACGGCAACCAAACGCTGGCCAACGACGCCCGCGCCGCCATGCTGACGGCCCGCACCGCGGCCGACATCTCGGCCGGCAACGTCCGGGCCAACCAGCCCTTCATTCGGGACGCCGCCTGGGCCGAGCAGGCTGCCGCCGAAGCCGGCCAGCTCCTGGCAGCCATCGCCGGACTAGCGCCTAACGCCTGACGCTAACGACCATGAAGCCCCTGGTGGCCATCGTCGGCCCCACTGCCGCCGGCAAGAGCGCTCTCGCCCTACGGCTGGCCGGCCGGCTGCCGGGCGCGGCCATCGTCTCGGCCGACTCGCGCCAGGTTTACCGCGGGCTGGACATCGGCACGGCCAAGCCGACGCCTGAGGAGCAGGTCCGCGTGCCGCACCGGCTGATCGACGTCGTCGATCCCGACCAGGCCTTCTCGCTGGCCGACTATCAGCGCCTGGCCTACCAGGCCATCGACGCTGCCGAGCGGCCTTTCCTGGTGGGCGGCACGGGCCTGTACGTGCGGGCCGTAGTTGATGGCTTCGTGCTGCCGCCGGCCCCGCCTGACGCGGCCCTGCGTGCCGCCCGCCCCAGCCGCGAGACCCTGCTGGAGCGCCTGCGCCAGCTGGACCCCGCCGCGGCCGAGACCGTCGACGCCGCCAACCCCTACCGCCTGCTGCGGGCTGTGGAGCGAGCCGGCCAGCCGCTCGCCGCCGAGCCTCGTTACCAATCCTTGCAAATCGGCCTGACCGGCCCCCGCGCCGACCTCTACCGCCGATCCGACGCGCGCGTCGATGGCATGCTGGCTGGCGGCTGGCTGGACGAGGTCCGGGCGCTGCTGGCCGGCTACCCGGCCGATCTGCCGGCGCTCACCGGGCTGGGTTACCGCGAGCTGATCGCCCACCTTCGGGGCGAGCTTGGCTACGACCAGGCAGTGGCGCTGGTCAAACAGCGCACCCGGCAGTTCATCAAACGCCAGCAGACGTGGTTCAAGCGCGATCCGCGCGTCCACTGGTTCGACGTGACCCAGCCGGGCTGGATGGCCCAGGCGACCGAGCTGGTGGGCACCCTCTGGCGTCTGCCCGTTTAGCCTCGAGTACTAGCGCCATTGACAGCAATAAGGCAAGCGGGCTAGCATGCGCGCCACGCACAGGAACCGGGCGTTGCCGGCCGTGCGATGTCGTGCTAGGAGCTGCTTGTGAGCCTCGACAAGATCGAGCACTTTGTGGTGCTCATGCTGGAGAACCGGTCGTTCGATCACTTCTTCGGGCTGCGGCCGGGGGTGGCGGGCATCGCCGGCGGCAATTACGCCAACCAGGACCCGCAAGGCGGCAGCGTGGCGGCCGCGGGCGGCGCCCCGTTCGCCATACCCACCAAGCACGGCCTTGGCCCGTACCACAACCTGGTCGACGTCAACCTGCAGCTGTTCGGCACCAAGCAGCCCGCCGCTGGCGCGCAGGCGGACACGAGCGGCTTTGTGGCCAGCTATCGCGAGGCGCTGCAGCACGACACGGGCGGCGTCTTCACGGCGACCGACCTGTCGGTAGTGATGCACAGCTTTGCGCCGGCCGATCTGCCGGCCATCAACGCGCTGGCCGATGCGTTCGTGCTGTGCGACCACTGGTTCTGCGAGGTGCCCGGGCCCACCCATCCCAACCGGCTGTACATGCACGCCGGCACCTCACAGGGGTTCGTGCACAACGTCTTCCAGCGGCCATTCGACTGCTTGAGCATCTACGAGCTGCTGCAGCGCAACGGGCACACGTGGGCGGTCTACGACTTCGACCTCAACGAGGTCAAGCAGTTCACGCGCATTGCCGGCCAGACGGCCAGCTTCCGGAAATATGGCTCCCAGTTTGCCCAGGACGTCGAGACCAACCAGCTGCCCAACTACTCGTTCATCCTGCCGCGCTTCAGCTCGACCCATCATGCCCAGTCCACCGACCAGCATGCGCCGCACGACGTGCGCTGGGGCGAGCAGCTCATTGCCGATGTGTACGAGACGCTGCGCGGCAGCCAGGCGGTGTGGGACAGCTGCGCGCTGTTCGTGACCTACGACGAGCACGGCGGCTTCTACGACCACGTGGCGCCGCCGCCGGCGGTGAATCCCGATGGTTTGAACTCACCGCAGCCGCACGACAACTATCGCAACACCAGCCCGCCGCCGTTCGCCTTCGACCGGCTGGGCCTGCGCGTACCGGCGCTGATCGCCTCGCCCTGGGTGGGCAAGGGCGTCGTGGCCCAGCAGCCGCTGCAGCACACCTCCATCCTGCGGAGCGTGCTGGAGCGCTTCCAGATCGGCGAGCCGCTCACCGATCGAGTGGCCGCTGCGCCGTCTCTGGGGGCGCTGTTCGATCAGGCCAGCGCCCGCCAGGACACGCCCGCCCAGCTGCCGCGGCCCAGCGTGTCGGCCCTGCCGCCGGCCGATCACCACGCCAACCCCGGCAACAGCTGGCCCGAGCCGACGCTGCAGGAGCGCATCGCCGGCGCCATCCGGATGACGCGCGCGAGCCATCCGGAGGACGACGTCGCCCCACCGGCGGTTCCCAACACGGAGGTCGAGATCTCCAGCCTGGCCCAGCGCCGCTACGGCCGCCACGAGAAGTGGCTGCGGACTTGATGAGATAGTCGAGGGGGATGGCAGCCTTCGTGCTCGTCCATGGCGCCTGGCATGGCGGCTGGTGCTGGAGGAAGCTGACGCCACTGCTTCGCGCGGAGGGCCATGAGGTGTTCACGCCCACCCTCACCGGACTTGGCGAGCGGGCCCAGCATGCCGGCCCCGAGGTGGGCTTGGCGGTGCACGTCCAGGACGTGGCCGGCATGCTGGAGTACGAGGACCTGCATCAGGTGGTGCTGGTCGGCCACAGCTACGGCGGCATGGTCATCGCCGGCGTGGCCGGGCACATGCCGGAGCGTCTGGCCCAGCTGGTGTATCTGGACGCCTATGTGCCCGAAGATGGCCAGGCCATGGTCGACCTGATGCCCCAGGAACGGCGGGCCAGCATGGAGGCCCGCGTTCGCACCGAGGGCGACGGCTGGCGGCTGCCCAGCTTCAGCCACATGCCCTGGGAACAGTTCGTCCGCGATGTCTACCTGGTCACGGACGACGACGAAGTGCGCTGGCTGGCTGCCCGCCTCGGCCCGCAGCCCTACAAGACCATGACCGAGCCGGTGCGCATCGCCAACGTGGCGGCCAAGGCCCTGCCGCGCACCTATATCCGCTG
>DATGVV010000281.1:0-12166 GCA_035299885.1 Chloroflexota bacterium
AAATGCGCCCCTGCTGCACGAGGGGAGCGACAGCAACCTGAGCGCGTCCTTCACCCAAACCGTCGGTAACATCGAGCGGGCCTTCCTCGAAGCCGATGTGGTCATCGAGCGGACGTTCGAGTTCGGCCGGCTCAGCGGCCAACCCATGGAGACGCGCGGCGTGGTGGCCCGCTGGGAGCGCAGCAAGCTGGGCGAGAGCCTCACGATGTGGGACGCCACGCAGTCGCCGCACATCGCCCGGCGGGTACTGTCGGACATGTTCCACCTACCGCAGCAAGCTATCCGGGTCATCGCCGGCGACGTGGGCGGCGGCTTCGGCATCAAGAACCGCTTCTACGCCGAGGAGTTCCTGGCGCCGTACATCGCTCGGCTGATGGGCCGCCCGGCGCGCTGGATCGAGGACCGCCAGGAGGACCTGCTGACCACCTACCAGGCCCGGCAGCAGGTGCATCACCTGGAGATTGCGGCCAAGAGCGACGGCCGCATCCTGGGCATCCGCAACCGCTTCACGGCGGACGTGGGCGCCTACTCACCCTTTGGGCTGGTGGTGCCGTTCAACAGCTCGACTACGCTGCCCGGCCCATACAAGCTGCCCGCCTATGAGGTGGAGATGCGCGCCGCCTACACCAACAAGCCGGCCATGGCGCCCTACCGCGCCGCCGGACGACCGCAGGCCGTATTCGACATGGAGCGCGCGATCGACCTGGTGGCTCGCCGGCTGAAGCTCGACCCCGCCGAGGTGCGCTTCCGCAACTTCATTCAGCCCGAGGAGTTCCCCTATCGCGTTGGCCTGATCGAACGCGACGGCGGCGACATCGTGTACGACAGCGGCAACTATCCCGAGTGCCTCCGCCAGGCGCTCGGCCTGATCGACGTGGAGGCCTTCCGCCGCGAGCAGGAGGCGGCCCGCAAAGAAGCCCGCTACCTTGGCCTGGGCATCGGCTGTTATGTCGAGTCGACCGGCCGGGGCCCGTTCGAGGGCGCCACGGTGCGCGTGGATGGCTCGGGCAAGGTGACCGTGGCCACCGGCGCTTCCCCTCAGGGCCAGTCGCACGAGACCACCCTGGCCCAGATTTGCGCCGACCGCCTGGGCGTGGCGTTCGAGGACGTGACCGTGGTCACCGGCGACACAGATGCCATCAGCTTGGGTGTAGGCACCTACGCCAGCCGAACGGCGGTGGTCGCCGGCAACGCGGTCAGCGGCGCGGCTCTGGCGGTGCGGGACAAGGCGCTGCGTGCGGCGGCTCAGCTGCTGGAGGCCAGCGTGGACGACCTGGAGATCGAGGCCGGCCAGATCCGGGTGTCGGGCGTGCCGGACCGCGCGATCTCGCTGGCGCGGGTGGCGCAGGTGCTCACCTCGCCGCCGCCGGCGTTCACCTTTCCGCCCGGCCTCGAGCCAGGGTTGGAGGCCACCAACTACTTCCACCCCTCTGCCAGCACCTATGCCAGTGGCGTACACGTGACAGTGGTGGAGGTCGATGCCGATACCGCCAAGGTGGAGGTGCTGCGCTACGCGGTGGCGCACGACTGCGGGAAGGTGATCAACCCAGTGGTCGTCGATGGGCAGTGCGTCGGCGGCGTGGCCCAGGGGCTGGGCAATGCGCTGTACGAGGAAATGCTGTACGACGACAACGGCCAGCCGCTGACCACCAGCTACATGGATTACCTGGTGCCCACGGCCATGGAGGTGCCCGACGTCGCCCTGGCGCACGTCGAGACCCGGTCACCGCTGAACCCCGAAGGCATTAAAGGCGCCGGCGAAGGCGGCACCATGCCTGTTCCGGCTGCCATCGCCAACGCCATCGACGATGCCCTCGCGCCGCTCGGCGTCGTCGTCGACCGCGTGCCGCTCAGCCCCGACAAGCTGCGGCAGATGATCGCAGCTAAGTTGCCAGCCTAGACGCCCATAGATTCAGCCGCGGCTTCGGTTGGCGGCGGAGCGGCAGCCCCGCCGCGCAGCGAGGCAATCAACCCGGCCAGCACAGCCAGGCCAGCCAGGAACAGCAGCGTGTCGCGGAACCCGGCCAGCAGCTCCGCCACGGGAATCCCGAGCGTCGGCTGCACCGGATGTCCCTCGATGGCGGCCAGCGCCAACGCGAGCACCGCGCCACTAGCCGCCACCCCCAGGCTCGTGCCCAGGCTACGTGTCATGTTGAGCACCCCACCGGCCACGCCGAGCCGGTTCAGCGGCGCGCTGCCCATGATGGCGCTGTTGTTGGCGGGCGTGAAGAAACCCAGGCCTACGCCCAGCAACGCCAGGATGCCCAGCACGATCACGATCGCCGCGCTCTGCTCCAGCGACAGCGCCACCAGCGCCGTGGCGGCGATAGCCATGCCCACCATGGTTGGCAAGCGCGAGCCCAGCCGGTCGCTCATCAGGCCGCTGATCGGCGCCAGGATGGCAATAGCCACCGGCACCGCCGTAAGCAGCAGCCCCGTCCGCACCGGCGTGTAGCCCAGGATCCGCTGCAACAGGAAGGGCACCAGGAACAGCGCGCCAAACAGCACCGCGTACGACAGCAGGCCGGACAAAATCCCGCAGCTGAAGATGCGGTTGCGGAACAGTTGGAAGTCAACCAGCGGGAACAGCGCGCGCCGTTCGATGACCAGGAACAGCGCGGCCGCCGCGAGCGTCACTACCAGGCAGGCCAGCAGCCGCGGACTGGTCCAACCCCAGGTGCTGCCAAAGCTCAGCGACAGCAGCGCCAGCGCCACAGCCAGCGCAAACGTCAGGGCGCCCCACCAATCGAACCGCTCAGGCGGCCCCGCCTCCCCGGCGCGCACGGTCTGCGGCAGGATGAACCAGGCCATGATCGTCCCCATCAGCCCGAAGGGCACGGCGATGAAGAACACCCACTGCCAGCCGAACGCTCCGATCAATATGCCGCCCGCTGATGGGCCGACCGACAGCCCGATGGCTTGGGCTGCGCCCTGCACGCCAATCGCTCGGCCCAGCTCGGTGCGCGGCACGACGGCGGTGATGATCGCCACGCTGTTGGCCTGCAGCATCGCCGCGCCGACCGCTTGGAGGATGCGGAACACGATCAGCAGACCGAGGTTTGGTGCCAGCCCACACAGTCCCGACCCCAGGATGAACACTATGAAGCCCGCGTTGTACAGCAGCTTGCGGCCAGTCATATCGGCCAGCCGGCCAAAGGTGACGACCAGCGCCGCCAGCGTCAGCAGGTAGGCGATGGCTACCCATTCGACCGAAGCCAGGTCGGCGTGGAATGCCTCCTCGAGCGTAGGCAGCACCAGGGTGGCGATGCTGGCATCCAGCTGCCCCAGGAAGGCGCCGACACATACCGTGGCTACCACCAGCCAGCGGTAGTGCGGCAGGCGCAACATCCGTTCCGCCGGCGGCTGCTCGAGGAACAAGTGAGCCAACCCCCAGCGGGCTGTCGTTTCCGCCACTGAGGCCAAGCATAGGTCGCTACGACAAACCGTATACCCTGGTGCCATGCCAGATTTCGAGCGGCTATCGTTGCCCCTGGGCGAGGCCATCTTCACGCAACGGGCCATCCGGCGGGTGAAGCCAGATCCCATCTCAGATGAGGATCTGCGGCTCATCCTGCAAGCAGCCGGCAGGGCGCCCAGCGCATCGAACCGGCAGCCCTGGCACTTCCTGGTGATCAAGGACCCGGAGCGGAAGCAGCGGCTCCAGGAGCTATTCCAGGAGGCTTGGTGGGCGCGGCGGCACGCGGCCGGCATCCACCGGCCCGAGGAGGTGCCGCCACACGACCAGGCGGCTCTGCGGCTGACGACCGAGCTAGCGCAAGCGCCGGTGCTGATCCTGGCCTGCCAGACGCAGGAGCTCATTCCGAACGAGATCCTGGCGGCAGCTCAGAATCTGGTGCTGGCGGCCCGGGGGCTGGACATCGGCGGAACGTTCACCCGGCTGGGCCCCTCAGTGGACGATCGGCTGAAGCAGACCTTCGGCATCCCACCGGATGTCCAGGTGATGTACTGCATCCAGCTGGGCTATCCCCAGGGAAAATTCGGGTCGGCCCAGCGCAAGCCCTTAAGTGAGATCGCTTCTCTGGATCGCTGGGACTCCCCTCTCCCTGTCTGACAGGGACAAGGCCTCGCGATGCGCGGCGGCGATAGCGCCCTCTCGCAGCAGGTCGAGCACATTCGAATCGAGCAGCCGCTGGTAGATGCGCGTTTGCTCGTTGAGCGGCACCTTGCGGCGCCTCAGATCGCGGCGTACCTCGCCGACCAGGCGCACGAACTCGCGCCACTCCTCGCCCAGCGAGCCTTCCAGCCGGCGGCGCAGCGCAGAGGCCAGAAACGGACTCTCGCCCGAGGTGGAGATGGCCACCTGCAGCGCCCCACGCTTAACCACTGCCGGGGCGATGAAGTCGCACTGGGCGGGCGCATCCATGACGTTCAGCAGCACGCCTTCGGCGTCGGCTTCTTGTCGCACCCTGGCAGTAATCGCTGGATCGCCGCCGGCATCGATCGCTAGGCGAGCGCCGGCCAGATCGCCCCTGCGATAGTCGTTGGCCGGGATCACCCGCACGTCGGCTCCGGCCTCGCGCAGCCCGCGCGCCTTCTCCGCGGCGGCAGGCCCGCCGTCGATCACGACGCAGCGCTGCCCCCTCAGGTCGAGGAACACCGGGTAGTAGCTCACGCCTGGTCTCCGAAGTAGCTCGCCAGGTCGCGGATCAGCGCGCCCATGGACGGGTGCTCGGGCTGCACGTCCACCCGCAAACCGTGATCGAGAACGGCATCGGCTGCCACAGGCCCAACGGCGGCGATGATCAGCCGGCCAAGGCCCTCGCGCAGAGCCGGCACGTGGCCCTCCTGCTCAGCCACTGAGAACAGGTTGTGGATCTGGGTGGCGCTCGTAACCGCCAGCGCGTCGGCACGCTGGGGCGCGGCGATGAACTCGCGCAGCGGCTGCACGTCGGCCGGCAGTGCCCAGCGGTACAGGGGCAGCTCCAGCACGCTGGCGCCACGCGCCTCCAAACCGGCCCGCAGCTCCGGATCGGGCCCGCCATACAACTGGACGGCGACCCGCCCGAAGGTGTCATCTTTCAGCACCCGGAGCACCTCCTTGGAGGTGTTCGGCTCGGGCGCCGTTCGATCGATGCGCACACCCAGCTCGCGCAGCACGGCCGTTGGCTTTGGACCGCGGACGGTGACGATGGCCTGGTCGAAGATGTCGCGCACCCGCTGCTCGAGTCCGAGCTGCCCGGCGAGCTCGAACATGGCCCGGGTGCCGACGCCGGTGAGGCAGATGACCAGGTCCGTGCCCTGCTCGCACAGCTCGCGCAGCCGCGCCACGCTCTCCGATGTGTCATCGGGCGGAAGCTCTTGCATGGCAGGTACCGACCACGGCTGGCCACCATAGCGGCGAACGAGGTCGGCGACCTCTTTGGCCCGCCGGGCTTCGAGCAGGACGACTGTTCGGCCTTCTAGTCCTTTACCGGCCACGGGAGAGCCCTTACCTAGCCTCTCCCTCCGCGGAGGGAGAGGAACAGATTAGGCTGCGCACTCTCCTTCGCCGCGGATGACCGTGTACACCTCGTCGGCGCCCCAGTCCTTGTAGGAGTCCAGCTCCTTGTGCAGCGGGCCAACGTCGTGGAACTCGGCTACGAGCTCCTTCAGCCGGTCGATGCCGGTGCGGTCGATCCAGTTGTAGAAGGTCTCGCCGTCCGTCTTCTCGGCGCTGAACGTCGCCAGCAGCTTCTCTACGGCCAGCGGCGCCCGCTTGGCTGCCACCTTGCCGATGCGCTTGCCGAGCCGCAAACCATCGGGCGTGTTGCCGCCGCCGACCCACATCTCGTAGGACGGCACCTGCAGCATGTTCTGCTTGGTCGACGCACCCTCGAAGCCGATAGCGCCCAGGTGATGCTGGCCGCAGCCGTTGGGGCAGCCGCTGATCTTGATGCTCACGCCCTCAGCCTCGGGGTAGCGCTCCACCAGCTCCTGAACCTTCGGCGCCAGGCCAAAGCGCGCCATCTCGATCGAGGCGGTAATAGCCAGGCTGCAGCTCGTCGCGCCAGGGCACGACACCACATCGGTCAACGTGCGCGCGCCGGGCGTACCGAGCCCCAGCTCAAACAGGTCGCGATGAAGCGCCGGCAGCTGCTCTTCACGCAGCCAGCGCAGCACGATGTTCTGGGTAATCGTGGTCCGCACCCGGCCGCCGTTGTGCCGCCGGGCGACGTTCGCCAGCCCGCGCAGATGCTCGGGATACAGGTCGCCAGTGGGCACCGTCACGTACGCGGCGAAGTAGCCGGGCTGCTTCTGAGTGATCACGTTCGTCCGCCGCCACTGCTCGAAGCCCGGGATGGGATCGGCCAGCGGCACCGACTCGGGCAGCGCCTCCTCTTCCGATGGCAGCGTCAGGAGCGGCTCGAGATCGACGTGCTTATCGCCGAGTTTCTCCAGCTCCTCGTCGACCATGGCCTTAAAGGCTTCGAAGCCGATTTTCTCGATGACGAACTTCATGCGGGCCGAATTCTTGTTCTTGCGGTTGCCGGTCCGGTCGAACACGGCCAAAATGGCCTCGGCCAGCAGCAGGTACTCGTCGAAGGTGACGAATTCGCGGATGACCGGCGCCTTGCGCGGCATCGTCGAAGTCCCGCCGCCGGCCATGACGCGGAAGCCGGGCACGCCATCCTTGACCACCGCCTGGTGGCCGATGTCGTGGATGCCCAGCACGGCGCAGTCCTCGGCGCAGCCGGAGAAAGCGACCTTGAATTTGCGCGGCAGCGCCTGGTTCTCAGGCTTGCGCAGGAAGTAGCGGGCGAAGGCCGCCGCGTACGGCGTGACGTCGAAGGGCTCGGTGCGATCGACGCCTGCCAGCGGGCAGGCGGTCACGTTGCGGACGGTGTTGCTGCAGGCTTCGCGCGTCGTCAGGCCGACGTCGCCCAACCGGCGCATCATCTCCGGCACCTCTTCGAGCTTGCAGAAGTGCAGCTGGATGTTCTGGCGAGTGGTGACGTGGCCCTTGCCGCTGCCGGCGAAGTTCTCGGCCAGGTCGGCGAGCACATCCAGCTGGTCCGCGTCGAGGCCGCCGAAGGGGATCTTGATGCGGACCATCTGCTGGTCGGCCTGGCGCTGGCCGTAGGTGCCGCGGGTCAGGCGCCAGGCGCGGAACTCGCCGGGCTCGATCTCGCCGGCCCGGAACGCCTCGGTCTTGCCCTCGAACTCTTCGATTTCCGATTCGAGCGGCTGTAGGACGCCGCGCTGCCCAGCTGCGATAGCCATTGAAACAAGCGTAGGACCGTAAGTTGACTTTGTCAACCTACTCAGTCAACAAAGTCTCTCTTACGTCAGCAGCCTCGTGGCCGCAGGCGGTGGCGTTCTTAAAAAAAGCGACGCTGGTCTAAGAGCGCCCCAGCAAGGCTTTGGCTTCCGCCACGATGTGCTCCACCGTGAAGCCGAATTCCTTAAGGAGCTCCTTCAGCGGCGCCGAGGCGCCGTAGTCTTTGCGTCCGATGACGGTGCCGTCCAGGTCGAGGCCGATGTGCTGGCCCCAGCCGAAGGTCGAGGCCATCTCGACCACCACACGCTTGCGGCAGCTCGGCGGCAGCACCGACTCACGGTACTCCCGCGGCTGGTGCTCGTACAGCTCCCAGGACGGCATGGACACCACGCGCGAGCGGATGCCTTCGGCCTGCAGCTGCTCGTGGGCGCCCATGCACCACTGGACCTCCGAGCCGGTGCCGATCAGGATGATCTCGGGCTCACCCTGGCAGTCGGCCAGCACGTACGCGCCGCGACGCAGGCCGCTGGCGGGCGCCAGCTTGGAGCGATCGAACACCGGCAGCGCCTGGCGGCTGAGGATCAGGGCCACGGGCCCACGGTCGCCGCTGTACTTCTCTGGCTCCAGGGCCACCCGCCAGGCCTCGGCCACTTCGTTGGCGTCCGCGGGCCGGATGTCGATCAGGTGCGGGATGGCCCGCAGCGAGGCCAGCTGCTCGATCGGCTGGTGGGTAGGCCCATCCTCGCCCACGCCGATGCTGTCGTGCGTGAAGACGTAGATCACCGGCAGCTCCATAAGCGAAGCCAGCCGTAGAGGGGCGCGCCCGTAATCGGAAAAGATCAGGAAGCCCGAGCCGTAGGGGCGCAGTCCGGACAGCGTGATGCCGTTCAGGATGGCGCCCATAGCGTGCTCGCGGATGCCGAAATGCAGGTTCCGGCCATCGTAGGAGCCCTTCTGGAAGTCGCCGGCGCCCTCGACTGTCAGCCGCGTTTTGGTGGACGGCGCGAGGTCGGCGGCGCCACCGATCAGCCACGGCAGCCGCGGAGCGAGCGCATTCAGCACCTGCGCGCTGGCGTCGCGCCCGGCCACGCCCTTCTCGTCTGTCGGGAACGATGGGATCGAGCTGGCCCAGCCGTCCGGCAGGCCGCCGCGATGCAGCAGCTCCAGCTCGGCAGCGAGATCGGCCTGGCCGGCCCGATACGCCTTCAGCTTGGCAGCCCAGTCGGCCTGCTGGGTCGCGCCGCGCTGGCGGACCGACGAGATGCGGTCACCAACCTCGGGCGGGATAAAGAAGTGCTTATCGGGATCCCAACCGTAAGCCTGCTTAGCCAACCGGATCTCGTCCTCGCCCAGCGGCTCGCCATGCGCCCCCGAGGTGTCCTGCTTGTGCGGGGCGCCGTAGGCGATATGGCTGTCCAGGACGATCAACGACGGCCGATCCTCCTCAGCGATGGCGCTCGTCAGAGCCCGCTCGATCTGCTCCAGGTCGTTGGCGTCGCCCACGCGCTGCACGTTCCAGTGGTAGCCCATGAAGCGCACGGCTACGTCCTCGGAGAAGGCCAGCGCGGTGTTGCCCTCGATGGTGATGTGGTTGTTGTCGTAGATCCACACCAGGTTCGAAAGGCCAAGATGGCCAGCCAGTGACGCGGCCTCGCCGGAGATGCCCTCCATCATGCAGCCGTCGCCTGCGAGCGCAAAGATGTTGTAGCCCACCACGTCGTGGCCGGGCCTGTTGTAGCGGGCCTCCAGCCAGCGCTCGGCCATGGCCATGCCCACGCTCGTGGCTACGCCCTGCCCGAGCGGACCAGTCGTCGTCTCCACACCCGGGCACAACCCATATTCGGGATGCCCGGCACACCTGCTGTGGAGCTGGCGGAAGCTCTGGATGTCCTCCAGCGTTACGTCGAAGCCATTGATGTGCAGCGCGCTGTAAAGCAGCATAGAGGCGTGGCCAGCGGACAGCACGAAGCGGTCACGGTTGGGCCACGCTGGATCGGCCGGGTTGAAGCGCAGAAAGCGGTCGAACAGCAGGTGGACCAGCGGGGCCATAGCCATGGCCGTACCGGGATGGCCTGAATTGGCCTTCTGCACCGCGTCCATCGACAGCGTGCGGATGGTGTTGATGCATAGCTGGTCGAGATTGCTCATGGCTTCACTCCTACTGCCTGGCGCCAGGCGGTGACGATTTCGTACCCGGTGGTGAACCAGGCGTGCTGATGGCGGCGCATGTAGGCCAGCGCCGCTTCCAGGTGCTTGCTCCGAGCCGGCACACCGGTGATGAATGGGTGCAGGGCGATGCACATGACCTTGGCGGTCCGCTCCGACTCCTCGTACAGCACGTCGAACTGATCGCGCAGCATTTCCCCGTATTGGGGCCCGGTGAAGCCGCGCCGGGTAAACGTGCCGATGTCGTTCATTTCGAGCGTGTAGGGCAGCGCCACGATGGGCTTGCTGGCCGTCTGCAGGAGGTAGGGCTGCTCGTCGTTCACCCAGTCGGCCACGTACTCGATGTCGTGCTCGGCCAGGATGTCCAGCGTGCGATGGGTCTCTGCCAGCCCAGGACCAAGCCAACCGCGCGGCCGGAGCCGGTGGCCGGTGTCGCGCGTGATGCGCTCCAGCGTTCGAGCGATCACCTCACGCTCATCGGCTTCCGAGAGCCCCGACAGGCCCTGGCTGTTGGTCCAGCCGTGGCCCAGGATCTCCCACTCCCGCTCCAAGAACGCCCGCAGGATCTGCGGATATTCCTCGCACACGCTGGCGTTCAGGGTGATGCTGGCCGGGATCTTCAGGCGGTCCAGCACGTCGATCGTCCGCCACACGCCCACCCGGCTGCCGTACTCGCGCCAGGTGTAGTTCGGTACGTCGGGCGGCTCGTGAGCGGGGCTGGCGAGGCCGACGCCGGCCATGCTGTTCCACTCGAAGTGCTCGACGTTGATTACGATCCAGACCGCCAGGTGGGCGCCGTTGGGCCAGTGCCAGGAGGGGCGCTCGGGCAGCGGAACGAACGGCGCGCGGCCGTGAGCAGTCATGCGGCGTATAGTACTCTGCGGCTTCAGGTGGAAAGTGGAAGAATGAGGTGGATGGGTTGCCAGTGAGCGACGATTCCGCGGATCGACGCCGGCACCTCCGGGCTCCGGTGTCGCTGATGGGAACGGTCGAAGGCGAGGGCGGCGAACAGCCGGTAGTCATTCTCGACCTCAGCGCCTCGGGCGCGATGATTCAGGCCGACGAGCCGGCCGCCCCGGACGGGGTCTACACACTCCGATTCAACGTGCACAAGCAGGCCTACGAGTTGCGCTTTCGCGTCGTGCAATCGCTCCAGAAGGGCGCCAGCTTTGGCTGGCGGGGGCCGTTCGTCGATCTCTCGCCAGACCAGATGGAGGCCATCGGCAAGGCGGTAAATGCCGCCGCCGGAGTCACCGGCGGGACAGTCCGGCCATGGGCCGAAATAGCGTCCGAGGCCGAGCGCCAGCCGGAGGCCACGCTGCCGGTGGGGACGACCGCCTCCGGCCACGACATCACCGTGCTCGCCAAGGACGTGCTGGAGATGGGCCCCGAAGGCCTGGAGCTGTACGCCCGGCTGATGTCCGAGCTCGAGACGATGTAGGCGGTGACGCCGGAAGAGGCGCAGGTCGCCTCGCAAAGCGTGTTGGCCATCGTCCAGCAGGCCCTCACGGATCACCTCGCGTCACGCATCCGCAACGACGCGGCACGCGTCCGCTACGACTTTGCCGAGGAAGCGCGCGAGCGCATTCCGCAATTAGAGGCGCTGGTGCCGCTCCGGCTGCGCACCTACGAGCTGCAGCGGCATTTCTACGACGGCCGCGCCTTGCACTACGTCGTTCGTCTACAAGGCGAAGGCGACGACGCCGAGCTGGATTGGCTGTGGGCGAACGTCGACGGCCGCTTCCGGATCGTCGATATCCGCCCGGCCAGCTAGGTCTCGTTCAGCAGCTTTCGCAGGTCCGAGGCGAGGTCCCTCGCGCTGAAAGGCAGGCCCAGCAGCGCCCGTTCCCGGCCGGCCTTATCGATCACGAACACGGCCTCGCTGTGGATGATCTCGTTCTCACCCAGCGGGCTCCCTGCTTCGTTCCCGGGCGTCACTCCGATGTAATACGCGTTCCACACCGGCGCGAGCTGCTCGGGGCTGCCCAGCAGATACAGCCAGCGGCCCTCCATGCCATGGACCTGGCTGAAGTTGAGCACCGCGGCGCGGTCGTCGTGGCGCGGGTCGGTGCTGACGGCCAGCATCGCCACCTTGGCCGCGTCAGGCCCGAGCAGGTCCGACGCTTGGCGGAGCTGGTCGGCAATAAGCGGGCAGGCATCCGGACAGTGGGTGTAGAGGAACGTAAGGGCCACCGGCTTGCCACGGAACTGGTCCAGCGAGACCTGCTGGCCCGTGTAGTCGGTCAGCGTGAAACCTGGCGCGGGCGCAGCGCCCAAGTCCGTGCCTACCAGCCCACTCGCATGCCGAAAATAGAGCATCCCCGCCGAGATCACAGCCAGCAGCAGCGCCACGCAAGCGCCCAGGAACAGGAACAGCGGGGCTCTTCGGCTCAGAATGACAGCGAAACCGCGTGGTCGAGGACCATTGCGCCGAACAGCAGCGCCAGGTACAGCAGCGAGTAGCGGTACGTGCGGCGGGCCCAGCCAAGAGTCGCATGTCGGAGCAGGCGAGCTGCGTACCAAATGAATATCCCGGTCAGGACCACAGCCAGCCCCAGGTACAGCACGCCGAGCGCGCCCATGGCGAACAGCATGAGCGTCAGCGGCAGCAGCAGCAGGGAGTACAGGAAAATCTGCCAGCGGGTGTGGTCCTCGCTGCGGACCACCGGCAGCATCGGCACGCCGGCGCGCGCGTAGTCCTTCTTGATCAGCAGCGCCAGCGCCCAGAAGTGTGGCGGCGTCCAGAAGAAGATGATCGCGAACAACCACCAGGCGGCCAGG
>DATGVV010000282.1:0-6086 GCA_035299885.1 Chloroflexota bacterium
AGAGATTCACGCCGCGGGCGACCTGATCCTGCGCTCGGGGACGGCCATGAGCTGTGTGGTTGAGGTGGGCGGCCGGATAGACGTAACCAACGTCAGCACCCATGAGACGGCCGCCGGCGAGGCACGAACACTGCCGGTCATCACCCAATCCAGCAGCTCGAACCGCCGCGAATACGTGCGGGCGGTGCTGTCCCCGCCGGTCAAGGCGCAGTTGCCGGGCGATAAGCCGTCGGAGACCCGCGAGGCGGAGATCCTGAACATCTCAGCCGGCGGCACCAAGCTACGCCTCGACGGCCGGCTGCGTGAAGGCGACCGCTGCCGGGTTCAGTTCGCCCTGGAGGGGGTCCCGGGCACGATGTGGATGGAGGCCGAGGTGGCCCGCACCTGCGAGCCGCTGTCCTCCGACGACGGCTCCGCCAGTTCATATGGTCTGAAGTTCGTCCGCATCGAGCCCACCGTGCGGGAAGCCATCGCCCGCTTCTGCCTGGCGGAAGACTTGCGACAACAGAGGCTGGCTAAGACCGCGCAATAGCTTCCCATTAGAGACTGGCTACTATCGAACGTATGCTCAGCTTCCAGCCATTCTTCGGAGATCTCGACCGCGAGATAGACCGCTTCATCGACCAGCAGCGCCGGAAGCGACCGGTCGCGCAGTTCGGCAGCCGGGCCTGGCAGCCAAACATGGACCTGTTCGAAACCGAAGACATGGTCGTCGCCATCCTCGAGCTGGCCGGGATAAACCAGGACAGCCTGGACCTGACGGTTGACCAGCGCGCGCTGCTCGTCCGCGGACAGCGCGCCCCAGCGACGCAGCACCAACCGTATTCCTACCACCTCATGGAGATCGCTTACGGGCCGTTCGAGCGAGCGCTGGCGCTGCCCGCGGCGGTTGACACGGAGCGGACAACGGCCCGCGTGCGAGACGGGATGCTCGAGATCTGCATGCCCAAGCAGCGGGCTCAACAGATATCGATAAACGTCACCTGGTCGGAGGGCGAGAGTGGCAGCTAATCCAGAGCAGCCGCAGGTGCCCGCCATCCTGCCGGTGCTGCCCAGCGGCGGCGAGGTGGTCTTTCCGTTTATGGTCTTCCCCTTGATGCTGCGTGGAGAGAAATGGGGCAAAGTCATCGACGAGGTGGCGACCAGCCACAAAATGCTGTGCCTTGTGGCGCTGCGCAACCCGGACGAGCCGAAGGAGGAAGTCGCGCGCGCCGATCTGTACGACATTGGCACAGCCGTACTCCTAGCGCGCATGATCCGGTTGCCGGACGGCAACATACAGGCCCTGCTGCAAGGCGTGGCGAGGGTACGGCTGACCGAAGTGGCTCAGACCGAGCCTTTCTTGAAAGCCTTCGTCGAGGTCATGGAAGACGAGCCTGCGCCGGGGGACGTGGAGGCCGAAGGGCTCCTGCGCAACGTGCAGAACCTGTTCCAGCGCGTGGTCCAGCTGGCCCCGCAGTTGCCATCCGAGATAGTGGTGGCCTTCAACAACGTCACCGAGCCGGGGCGGGTGGCCGACTTTGTCGCGGCCAACCTGAACCTGAACACGGCCGAGCGGCAGGATCTGCTGGAGACCGCTCATGTGGCCGAGCGCCTGCGCAAGATCACCGGCTTCCTGAATCGTGAGATCGAGATCCTGGAGGTGGGCTCGCGCATCCAGGAGCAGATCAAGGGCGAGATGGACAAGACCCAGCGCGAGTACTTCTTGCGCCAGCAGCTCGAGGCCATCCGCAAAGAGCTGGGCGAGACCGACGAGCGCACGGCCGAGCTGAACGAGCTCCGCGAGCGCGTGGAGAAGGCCGGTCTACCGGAAGAGGCGCGCAAAGAGGCCGAGAGAGAGCTCGACCGGCTCAGCAAGATGCCGCCGCAAGCGGCCGAGTACACCGTGTCGCGCACGTATTTGGATTGGATCGTGTCGCTGCCCTGGAACGTCAGCTCGGAGGACCGGCTGGACATCAAGCAGGCGAAACGGGTCCTGGACGAGGATCACTACGACCTGGACAAGGTCAAGGACCGCATCCTGGACTACCTGGCGGTGCGCGGCATCAAGCAAGACATGCGCGGCCCGATCCTGTGCCTGGTGGGCCCGCCGGGCGTCGGCAAGACGTCGCTGGGCAAGTCCATTGCCAAGGCCACCGGTCGCAAGTTCTACCGCCTGTCGCTGGGCGGCATGCGCGACGAAGCCGAGATTCGCGGCCACCGCCGGACCTACATCGGCTCCATGCCCGGACGCATCATCCAGGCCCTCAAGCAAACGGGCACGAACAATCCGGTGATGATGCTGGACGAGATCGACAAACTGGGCGCCGACTTCCGCGGCGATCCGGCCTCGGCTCTGCTGGAGGTGCTGGATCCGGAGCAGAACTGGACGTTCACCGACCATTACCTGGACGTGCCGTTCGACCTCTCGAAGGTGATGTTCATCACCACCGCGAACCTGCTCGATCCCGTTCCCGGACCGCTCCGCGATCGCATGGAAGTCATCCCGCTGCCGGGCTATTCGGAATACGACAAGCTGCAGATCGCGCGGCGCTATCTCATCCCAAAGCAGATCGAAGAGAACGGCCTCTCCACCGACAACCTGGAGCTGCCGGACGAGACCATACGAGCGGTGATGGAGCGCTACACGCGCGAAGCCGGCGTGCGCAACCTGGAGCGCAGCATTGGCACCATCTGCCGCAAGGTCACGCGCAAGAAGATTGAGGGCACGCTCGCGGCCAAGGTGACGATTACGCCGGACGAGCTGGAGGAGTACCTGGGGCTGCGGCAGTTCCGGAATGAAATTGCCGAGGAGCAGGACGAGGTCGGGGTGGCGACCGGCCTGGCCTGGACGGAGGCCGGCGGCGACGTGCTGTTCGTGGAGGCCAGCATGGTGCCCGGCCACGGCAATCTGGTCCTGACCGGGCAGCTGGGCGACGTCATGCAGGAGTCGGCCAGGGCGGCGCTCACCTATGCCCGCTCGCGCGCTGAAGCGCTTGGTGTCGAAAAGGATTTCTGGGAGCACTCCGACCTGCACGTACACGTTCCCGCCGGCGCCGTACCGAAGGACGGCCCCTCGGCGGGGGTGACCATCGCCACCGCCATTACCTCCGCCATGACCAAACGCCCGGTCAACAAGGACGTGGCCATGACCGGCGAGATCACGCTGCGCGGCAAGGTGCTGCCCGTGGGCGGCATCAAGGAGAAGGTGCTGGCCGCCCACCGAGCGGGGGTCAAGACTGTGTGCCTGCCCCGAGAAAACGCTAGGGACCTGGAAGAGCTGCCGGCTGAAGTGCGTGAGTCGCTGCGGTTCGTGCCGGTGGAACATGTGGACGAGGTGCTGAACGAGGCGCTCCGGCCGGTGGTCGTCGAGGAAAAGCCGGAGGTCGCACCGGTAGCCGCTTAGCTCGGCAGCACCCACATAACGGGCAGAGGACTGGACCGTTCTGGAGGATGGTCCAGATTTCTTGCGATAGGAACCTCCCTCTGTTAGAAATAGACGCCGATCCCATGCGACGTCCGCCACGGCGGAGCCCGAACAAGCTCAGCCTCATTTTGCTCGTGGTATTCCTGGGGCTGCTTGCCGTCGCAGGGTTCGCCGCTTTCCGAACGCTCAAGTTCGTGAGCAGCGTCTCGACAGCTAACCTGGGCGACAACATCCGCAGCATCGTCACCACGGCGCAGTCGGCTGGTCCATCGGTCGCCCCCGGCAAACCACAGCTGCCTGGCCGCGTGAACGTTCTACTGCTGGGTTACGGCGGCGTCGGCCACGAGGGCGCGTTGCTGACGGACTCGATCATGGTCCTCAGCGTTGACCAACAGACCAAGAAGGCGGCGATGATCTCCGTGCCGCGCGACATCTGGGTCAAGATCCCGTATTTGGGCAGCCAGAGCGGCGGCTTCTTCAAGCTCAACGTCGCCTACGCCATCGGCGCCGATGACGAAGCCTTCCCCAGCAAGAGCTCCGATTACAAAGGAGCGGCCGGCGGCGGCAACCTGGCCGAGGCAGTTGTGGGCGGGATCCTCGGCATGAAGATCGATTACTGGGTGGGCGTTGACTTCCACGCCTTCCGCAGCGTAGTCGATGCGCTCGGCGGCGTGGACGTGGATGTAGAGAAGACCTTTACCGACTACTACTACCCCCGCAACGACGACCCGGATATCGACGCCAGCTGGATGACCGTCCATTTCGACGCCGGCGTGCAGCATATGAACGGCGAGCGGGCCATCCAGTACGCGCGTTCCCGCCACTCCCTGGAGGACGGGACGGACTTCGGGCGTTCGCGCCGGCAGCAGCGGCTGCTGCTGGCGATCAAGGACAAGGCCTTGAGTCCGCAGGGCGTCACCAAGGTCTTTGGCTTGATGGATGCCCTGTCGACGGATTTCAAGACCAACATGAACATCGGCCAGATCCGAGCCCTGGCCGACATGGCTAAGTCCGTTGACGCCGGCAACATCGAGCGCGTATCGATCGATAACACCAATTACCTGACGGACGGCGTCTCCAGCGATGGCCAGGACGTGCTCGTGCCGCAGGCCAAGAGCTGGCTGCCGCTGCGCAGCTACGTCGCCAGCCTGCTGCTCGACCCCGCCATCAAGACCGAAAACGCCACCGTCCAGCTGTGGAACGCCAGCGGATTCACCAACGCGGCCGGTTCGGCCACCTCAATGCTGCACGATTTGGGATTGCAGACGCTGCCGCCGCAGAACCTGGACGGCGGCCTGGTGCAGCAGAACGAAATCCACGACTTCAGCCAGGGCCGCGGCGCATCCACCGTGAATTACCTTGCGAGTCTGTTCAGCGCCAAGGTGATCCTGGATACGCCGACGCCCGCCGACCGGGCCGACATCAAGATCATCCTGGGCCGGAGCTATCAGCAGCCGACCTCATTCGTGGACGCCTACGACTCGACCGTTCGGCCTCTGGGAGCTGCGCCGGCCATCATCCCACAGGGTGTGGCCAAGCCCAGTCTGACTCCAGCGGCATCCGGCTCACCCCGGGCCAGTGCCGTGGCGTCGGGCGCGCCCCAGGCCAGCGTACGCGCTTCGGCCAGCGCCTCCGCGGTGATCAGGCCCGCGGCCAGCGTGCGGGCCATCGTGACGCCCATCGTCCAGGCCACGCCCACGCCCAAACGGTAGATGTCATCCTGAGGCCATAGGCCGAAGGACCTCCGCCGCAGCAGCCACAGAAGATTCTTCGCTTCGCTCAGAATGACACAAATCAAGACGCTCGAGGAAGCCCTCGCCGCAGAATGGCTATACGCGAATGGCCTGGGCGGCTATGCCTCGAGCACGCTGGCCTGCTGCAATACGCGGCGCTATCACGGACTGCTGGTGGCGGCTCTGGAGCCGCCGGTCAAGCGCACGGTACTGGTTTCCAAATTGGACGAGACGCTGTGGGTGGGCCAGGTGCCATTCGAGCTCGGCACCAACGAGTTCCAGGATGGGACGATTCACCCGCGGGGGCAGCAGTACTTGGCTCACTTCGAGCAGCCGCTGGGCATTCCGACGTTCACCTTCAGCTTTCAAGATTGGCGGCTGGAGAAGAAGGTTTGGCTGGAGCAAGACCAAAACACGGCGTTCGTCCGCTATACCCTGCAGCGGGCGCCGTCGGCCTCCCGGCTGGAGGTCCGGCCGCTGTGCGCCTGCAAGGACTTCCACTGCGAGCAGCAGGCCGGGCCCGACTTCACGGTCTCGGAGCAGGATGGCGCCATCGAGGTGCAGGCGTTCCCGGGCGCCCAGCCCTACTGGCTGGCCTGCGATCACCCGGCCGGCTTCGAGGCCGCGCCAGGCTGGTGGTGGCGCTTCCTGCACCGGGTAGAGCGTGAGCGTGGACTCGACATGCTGGAAGACCTGTTCACGCCAGGCACCTTCAGCGTGGCTGTCCTGCCCAGCCAGCCGGTCACCTTCCGGCTGACGGCCGAGCACGAGCCCGCATCATTCGAGGGCGCGCTGGAGCGGGCTGAAGAGCATGGCCGGCGGTCTTTTTCCCCTCTCCCTGTGGGAGAGGGGCAGGGTGAGGGTCCGCTAGGCAAGCTGCGCTTCGCCGCCAGCCAGTTCCTGGTGCAACGGCAGCCCGAGGGACGCAGCGTCATCGCCGGCTATCA
>DATGVV010000283.1:0-3969 GCA_035299885.1 Chloroflexota bacterium
CTCGCCAAGCTCATTGGCACATCATTGGCACAAGCAAGCGAAATAGCAAGCGTTGCTGAGCTCGAAAACTATAGTCGGGCGGAGAGGATTTGAACCTCCGACCCCTTGAACCCCATTCAAGTGCGCTACCGGACTGCGCCACCGCCCGAGTCGAATTCCAAGGATAGCAAAAGGGGCCAGGCCCTTGGGCCGGCCCCTTGCTGGGGTGCGAGTGAGGCTTAGGCGGCGGCGGCTGGCACGCGCGCGGGCGCGGCAGCGGCGGCGCGCGTGAGCTCCACCTCGTCCAGGTAGAGGTGCCCGCCGCATTTGTCGCAGCGGCTGGGCGAGGGGCGCAGCGTTCCCTGATAGTGCGGGCCAGGCACGAACGTCCGAATGGCCACTCTGGTGGGACCGTGTTTGACGCCAGAGACCTCGCCGAGGAAGTGGCTGCAAACCATGCACCGCAGATCGGCTCGGAATTCCATGTGCCTACCCCTTTCCACGTACTTCAGCATTTTTTGGCCGTTCCAAATCGCAAGTTCAATGCCAGGATACGGGTGGATACCCCTTGGCGGTATCCACCGGAAGCATGATTCGGGCATCCTCCTTTCGGAGGATAGCCCTCTCCCCTGCCCTCTCCAGAGGAGAGGGATTACAGAGAGATGAGCTGGCGCTGGAGGGCCAGGGTGACGGCTTGGGTGCGGTCGGTGGCGCCCAGTTTCTGAAAGATGTTGGTGACGTGCGTCTTGACGGTGGTCTCGCTGATGGACAGCTCGGCGGCGATCTCCTTGTTGGCCAGGCCGCGGGCCATGCAGCGTAGAACCTCCAGCTCGCGATCGGAGAGCTGGCGAGAGAGCACGGCGAAGCGGTTCACTAGCCGGGCGGCGACGTTGGGCTGCAGCAGCGACTCGCCACGGGCGACGGCGCGGACGGCCCGGAACAGCTCCTCGCGCGGCGCATCTTTCAATAGGTAGCCGCGGGCGCCAGCCTCGATGCCCTTGAAGATGTAGTCGTCGCTGTCGAAGGTGGTCAGCACCAGCACCTCGGTGGCGGGGTGGCGCTGCTTGACCTGGCGGATGGCCTCCACGCCGTCCATGCGCGGCATCTTGAGGTCCATGAGGACGACGTTTGGCTCGAGGCGCACCGTCATGTCGACGGCTTCGCGGCCATCGATGGCCTGGCCCACGACCTCGAAGTCGTCCTCGCGGCCGAGCATGGCGGAGAGGCCCTCGCGGACGACGGGGTGGTCGTCGGCGACGAGGATGCGGATGGTCAAAGGGGAAACCCTCTCCCTAGCCCTCTCCCAGAGGGAGAGGGGATTTACGGACCCACAGGAAGACGTGGATGACGGTGCCCTCGCCGGGGGCGCTTTCGACGGTGAGGACGCCGTTCGCCAGCTGGCAGCGCTCGCGCATGCCGATCAGCCCGAAGCCGCCGGCTTGCGCCGCGGGACGGGGGGCATTGGGATCGAAGCCGCGGCCGTCGTCGCGAATGGTGAGCGAGACGCCGGCCTGCTCGTAGGCGAGGGTCACGTCCACGCGGCGGGCCTGCGCGTGGCGGCGGACGTTGGTCAGCGCCTCCTGGGTCACGCGCAAGAGGCAGGTCTGGGCCTCGACGGAGAGCGCGTGGGGCTCGCCGGTGCAGCTGAAGTTGGCCTCCAGGTCGCCGCCGATGCCCAGGGTTTTAACCTCCTGGTAGATGGCCGCATCAAGAGTCTCGCGCTCGAGCACGCCCGGCAGCAGGTTCCACACGGAGCGGCGGGCCTCCTGCAGGCTGTCGCGGGCTAGGGCGCGGGCCTTGTCGATGTGATCGAGGGCGGCGCCAGCGTCCTCAGCCAGCACCTGCTCGGCGCCCTCGAGCTGCAGGATGATGCCGGTGAAGCCCTGGGCGAGCGTGTCGTGGATCTCACGAGCCAGGCGGTTGCGCTCCTCGGCCACGGTGGTGGAGCGGGTGCGCTCGTGCAGCAGGGCATTCTCGATGGCCAGGGCCACGGAGTGGGCCAGGCTCATGGCCAGGGTGACCTGCGGCGGCTTGAAGTCGTAGTTGCGCTTGAAGGTGGCGAGCACGGCGGTGCCCAGCAGCTCGCCGCGGGCGACGAGCGGCACGCCCAGCACGGACTGGCTGCCGGCCACGCTCAGCAGCTTGGCGTTGCAGCGCGCGTCCTGGGCGACGTCAAACACGGCGATCGGCCGGCGCTTGGTGACGATCTCGTGCAGGAAGGGATCGTCGGCCACGCTCAGGCGCAGCTCGGCAAAGGCCTCCAGCGGCAGGCGGCCGGGCACGCGGCCCACGGCGTGGCGGCCGAACATCGAGCCCGTCTCGGCGTCATACAGGTAGAGGGCGCAGTTAGGGATGCCGACGGTGTTGGCGATGCCGGTGGCGGCCTCGCGCAGCACGTCCTCCAGCACGAGCGAGGAGCTGACGGCGCGGGTGACCTCGAGCACCTTAAAGGCCTCCAGCTCGCGGTCGTGCTCGGCTTGATAGAGGCGGGCGTTCTCGATGGCGCTGATGGAGTGATCGGCCAGGGTGGTGAGCAGCGAGATCTCTTCAGGGCTGAAGGTGCGCGGCTGCGAGGAGCCGACTCCGAGGAAGCCGAGCAGCCGATCGTGCCGCAGCATGGGCACGACGAGCACGCTGCGGATGCCGCGCGCCTCCAGGGTGGCCCGCATGGACCAGCCGCGGGTAGCGAATGGTGGGCCGGGTGCGCCGGCCAGGTCGATGCCGACGTCAGCCAGCTGCACGGGCTGGCCCCGGCGCAGGCCCTTGCCCATGGGGCCATGGCCGAGATCGAACCAGCCTGAGAACTCGGGGCCGAGCTCCTCGCCGACGCCGGGCTTGCCGCCCCGGGTGTAGCCGGCCGAGAACTGGTAACGGGTGGAGTTGCCCTCGAACTCGCCCAGCCAGCTGAGCTGGGCGTCCAGCAGGTCGGCGGCGGAGGAGACGATCTGGGCAAGGACGTCGCGCGAGCGGAGGGAGGAGTTGATGGCGCGGCTGATCTCGCTGATGGTGCGCAGCTGCTGCAGCGCATGGCGGGTCTGGGCGCTGACGAGATCGTCGTTGAAGGCGAAGGCGGGGACGGCCACCGAGCGTGAGTATAGGCGGCAGGGATTCAGACGCCCTCTCCCTTGTCCTCTCCCGCCGCGGCAGGAGAGGGGATACGGTTTAGGGGATGCTAAGCATCGCGCTGTGGTGGCTGGTCGCTGAGGTTTTGGGGCTGGTGGCCCTACCTATTTGTTTCGTGTTGTTTCGAGGTCTGCCGGACCGTGGGCTGGGGTTCAGCAAGATCGCCGGGCTGCTGCTGCTGGGCTATGTGACGTGGCTGGTGGAGGTCCTGCAGTTCGTGGACTTCAGCCAGGCCACGGCCATCGCCTTCCTGGTGCTGCTGGCAGCGGGCGGCGGCTGGCTGGTGCGGAAGGAGTGGGCGGACTTAAAGGTGTTCGTCCTGAGCAAGCGCCGGCTGCTGCTGGGCTACGAGGCCATTTTTCTGGCGGGCTTCCTTTTTATGGTGTGGTTTCGGGGATTCAACCCGGAGATCGCGGGGACCGAGAAGCCAATGGACTTCGCGCTGATCAACGGCATCCTGCGGTCGGGGCAGTTCCCGCCGAAGGACCCGTGGATGTCGGGCTTCAGCATCAGCTACTACTACTTCGGCTACTATCTGGTGGCGCTGATGATCAAGCTCAGCGGGGTGCTGCCGGCGGTGGGCTTCAACCTGGCGCTGGCGTCGGTGTTTGGGCTTACGGCGGTGGGAGTGGCGGCGCTGCTGTACAACCTGACGGGGCGGCTGCGGTTCGGGGTGTTGGGGGCGTTCCTGACGCTGCTGGCCAGCAACCCCGATGGGTTTTTGCGGGTGCTGCGCTACGGCACGCTGACGCCCCAGCAGCACTGGTGGTGGTGGCCAAGCTCGCGCGTGGTGCACAGCGGCTGCGGGCAGGAGTGCATCGACGAATTCCCGCAGTTTTCGTTCATGCTGGGGGATCTGCATCCGCA
>DATGVV010000284.1:0-5639 GCA_035299885.1 Chloroflexota bacterium
TCGGGAATCATGTCCGTGCTCATCTGGGAGATAACGTCCACGTCGTAGTGCCCGGCCTGGGCATCGGCGGTGATACGTGTACGGGCATCACCGGCAGCCATATTGGTGACCTGCATCTTGATGTTGGTTCCGAAACGTGAGTTGAACGCCTCGTTCACTTTGGCCACATCGGCCTGCATCGGGTTATCGGCCCAGAGCATCATCTGGCCTTCCTTGTTGGCGGCGTCGATGATGGACTGCAGCGAGGCATTCGTCCCTGAGCCAGCCGGTTTGGCCGCGCTGCTAATGGCAGCCGTGCTCGCCGGCGAGGTTGTGCCTCCACCACACGCTGCCAATGCGAGCGGCAATAACAGCATGAGTCCCGTGGGAAACCGAAATCCCTGAACCTTCATGGCGGTTTTCATCCTACGCTATAGGCGTGGCGGACGGGCGAAAGGTCACCATCGTGACCGGCGGGACCTATGGCATCGGCCGGGGCATCACGTTGGCATTGGCTCAGCGCGGTCATCAGGTGGTCAGCTTCGGACTCGAGTCTAGGCAGATGGGCAGCCTGGCCGAGCACGGCATCACCGGCACTCAGGCCGAGCTTGACAAGGCCGGTCTCGCAGCCGACCTGCTCGAGGCTGACGTGTCTTCGCCGGAAGACACGCAGCGGGTAGCTGAGTTCGCCATGTCGCGCTACGGGCGCATCGACGGGCTGGTCAACAACGCCGCCATCCACCCTCGAGGCACCATCCTGGAGACAAGCCTCGAGGTTTGGAACAGGGTGCTAGCGGTGAACCTGACCGGCATTTTCCTGATGACCAAGGCGGTGATGCCGCACATGCTGGCAGCCGGCGGCGGGGCGATCGTGAACGTGGCCTCGAAAGCGAGCTGGGGGCAGCCGACCCTGCTGGCCTACAGCGCCAGCAAAGGCGGCGTGCTGGGCTTCAGCTTCGGCCTCGGCTACGACCACCTGTTCGAGCACATTCGGGTGAACGTAGTGG
The DNA here is from genome assembly GCA_035299885.1 of Chloroflexota bacterium. GTDB lineage: Bacteria > Chloroflexota > JAJPGV01 > JAJPGV01 > JAJPGV01 > DATGVV01. The sequence goes on from DATGVV010000284.1 coordinate 987, forward strand.
TTCCGGCCGGCGTAGACAGCGGCATGAACGAGGGCCAAGCCCGGCACCCCGGCGGGCCCGGCTCGACCTACGCACAGCGCGCCGAGCCACGGGACATCGCCGAGGCCGTGGCCTTTCTGCTGTCAGACGAGGCCAGGCTGATCTCAGGCGCCGTCCTCAACGTGAACGGCTTTGCCGGTCAGGGTGGCCCGCCGCGCAGCGCCCAGGTATAACTTCCGGTAAGCATGCGGAGGTATGACAGGTGAGCGTGAACGTCGATGAGCTGGTAGATCGGGAGCGCGGGCTCGTCAGCCGGCGAATTCTCTGGGATGAGGACGTCTACCAGCTGGAGCTGGACCACATTTTCACGCGCTGCTGGCTGTTTCTGGTGCACCAGAGCCAGATCTCCAAACCGGGCCAGTACTTCACCACCTGGATGGGAGACGAACCGGTGATCGTGACGCGCGGGCAGGATAACCGCATCTACGCCATGATCAACTCTTGCCGGCACAGGGGAAACCGTGTCTGCCGCGCAGACGCAGGCCAGACCGGCTCGTTCATGTGCGCCTACCACGGCTGGACCTATGGGCTCGACGGCTCCCTGATTGGCGTGCCTGGCGACGAGGACCGCTACCAGGGCGACCTGGACCGCAGTCAGTGGGGCCTAGTTCGTGTGCCCCGCGTTGAGAGCTACAAGGGTCTGGTATTTGGCAACTTCGACCCGACCGCTCCGTCGCTGGAGGAGTACCTGGGTCAGACGCGCTGGGCGCTGGACTACATCCTGGACCAGCGGGACGGCGGCACCGAAGCAGTGGGTGGCGTGTACAAATGGCTGATCAACAGCAACTGGAAGCTCGGCGCCGACAACATCATGGGCGACAACTATCACGGGGCGGTGACGCATCGCTCGGCCTCGATGGTTGGCCACATGACCATGGCCCGCGGTGAGGGCAACGGCAGGCGAAGGCCGCAGCCAGCGTTACCTCTCGAAGGGAAACTGCCGCCGCGGCCTGGTTTCACCGCGCCGCTGGCCTGGGGACACGGGTTTATGACGGACCTGCAGCGGTCTCGCGAGGCTGACTTCGCCGATTACCCGGAGCCGCTGCGCGGCTACTACCGCGACACCCAGCCCGAGCTGGAGAGCCGGCTGGGGCCCGTGGCGGCGCAAGTCAAGAAGATCAACCTCACGGTCTTTCCAAACCTGTGTTTCAACACCAGCTCCAACACGATGCGGGTGTGGCACCCGCGCGGTCCGCACAAGACTGAGGTGTGGCTATGGATCGTGGTGGACAAAGACGCGCCGGCCGAGGTGAAGCGCAGGATGCGACAGGTAGGCCAGCGCCATTTCTCGCCGGCCGGTCTGTTCGAGCAGGATGACATGGACAACTGGGAGCTGAGCACCCGGGCAGCCGGCGGCAGAATCTCGCGTAATTATCCGCTGCACTACGCCATGGGCTTAGGTCATGAGGACTGGGCCACCGACGGCGTCGTGACGCGCCAGATCAACGCCATCAAAGACGAGTCGAACCAGCGCGCTTACTACAGCGGCTGGGCCGACTTCGTGTCTGGCGCCAGTTGGGATGAGCTGCGCCGCAGGCGTGAAGCTTGGGAGGGCGCTCCAGCGCTCGCCGGCGCGACCCGCTAGGTGGCCGATCCCCAGCTTCGCAGCGAGATAGAAGAGTTCCTGTACCTCGAGGCCGAGCTGCTCGACGACCGCCGCCTGGACGATTGGTTGGACCTGTGGACCGAAGATTGCCATTACTGGATGCCCATTCGCAGCACTCGAGTGCGTGGGGATGAGGAGGACGAGCTCACCAAGGAGTGGGAGAACTCCTACTTCGACGACGACAAGCAGGTGATGCGGCAGCGCATCGCTAAAGTCGAGACGCGGTTCTCATGGTCCGAAGAGCCACCGTCCCGCACCCGCCATCTGCTGAGCAACATCCGTATTCGGCCTGGCGGCGGTCCCGACGAGCTCGTGGTGGTCTGCAACTTCATCGTCTACCGCACCAGGCTGAGCACGGATGAGGACAAATGGGTCGGCGAGCGCCAGGACACACTGCGGCGCACGGACGGCAGCTGGAAGATCGCGGAACGCAAGCTGTTTTTGGACGAGGCGGTGCTCAAGTCCAAGAACTTGAGCGTCTTTTTGTAGTATTCATGGGGCCAGATTCCAGTCCTATAGGTAGCTCGAAGGAGAAAGCCCAATGACTGACGGGAAATCGCTGTTTTGCGCCGACGGGCACGTGTTCGAGAACGACGCCGAGATCTTCGAGTACTTGCGCCCGCCATTCCAGGGGCGTAAAGAGCTGCTGCGCCGCGACCTCTTCCCCAGCGGCGACAACTGGAACCGAACGGCACTCAGCATCATCGGGCAGTACCAAGAGGGCTCGACTGCCGAACGCGGCGGTGGCGAGCGGGGCGAGCGCGGCACCGCCGAGCAGTGGCTCGAGTTCCTCGATCGGGCCCGCATCGAAGGCACCGTCCTGTTCTCAACCGGAGGGCTGGGCTTTGGCCAGCTGCGCGAGCCGCAGTGGGCTTCGGCGCTGGCCAATGCCTACAACACCTGGCTCTACGAGAAATTCCTCAAGGTAACGCCCCGGCTGCACGGCATGGCCTTGCTGCCCGTCCAAAACGTGCCTGACGCGGTCAACGAACTGCGCCGCTGCGTGAACGAGCTGGGCATGGTGGGAGCGCTCCTCGTGGCAGGCCACCGCCGCCCGCTGGGCGATTCCTACTACTATCCAATCTACGAGGCGGCTCAGGAGCTGGAGACCGTCCTGGCAGTGCATGCGGGCGGCCCGGGCAACCGCCTGGACCAGTTCGACCGAGCTATAGAAGCACGTTGCCTGGGGCATCCGACTAGCCAGATGATTGAGTTGACCAGCTTGATGTTCAGCGGTGTGTTCGATCGCTTCCCGCGGCTGCGCTTCGCCTTCTACGAGGCAGGTGTTGCCTGGGCGATGTTCCTGATTGAACGAATGCAGGAAGCGTACGAGCAGTGGGGCGTCCAGGCGCCAGATCTCAAGCTGGCCCCCAAAGAGCACCTCACCAGTGGCCGCATCTACTTCCATGCCGAGCTGGACGAGGAAATCCTGCCCTACGCCGTCCAGCAACTCGGCGACGAGGTGCTGCTCTACGCATCGGACTACCCGCACCTCGCGCCAGTCAAGATCCTGCACACGCTGGAGCAGTTCAAGCAGCGGCGCGACATATCGGATGAATCGAAGGCGCGCATCCTTGGTCAGAATGCCCGCCGGTTGTACCGCTTGCCAGCGGCGGCCCCTCAGCCGACGATGGCGGCGGCAGGCGCGCGGTAGGTCCATCCAGCGAGGAGACGATCATGGCAATCGCACTGCAATCGGAGCTGGCACAGCTCGTCCGGGACGATGAGGTCCATCGCCGCGTGTACACCGATCCCGAGGTGTTCGAAGCGGAGCTGCAGCGCGTCTTCGGCCGAACCTGGGTGTTCGTCGCTCACGAGAGTGACGTTCCCAACCGGGGCGACTTCAAGACCGATCACATTGGCCGCCAGCCAATCATCGTGGTCCGCCACACTGATGGGCAGGTGCACGTGCTGTTCAACACCTGCCGCCACCGCGGCGCCACTGTGTGCCAGCTGGAACGAGGCAACACGAACCACTTCCGCTGCCCCTATCACGCTTGGGCCTACCGAACTAATGGCGAGCTGGCGGGTGTGCCCTTCGAAGAGGGCTTTGGTCCAGACTTCCGGCTGGCGGACTATCCGCTGGCACGACCAGCCCGCGTGGAGAGCTATCGGGGTTTCCTGTTTGCGAGCCTAAGCCCCCAGGGACCTAGTCTCTCGGAGCATCTGGCCAGCGGCAAGCACTATCTGGACCTGATGTGCGACCGGGCTCCGGAAGGCCGGATCCAGTCCACCAAGCCGTTGCTATACCGCTACAACGGCAACTGGAAGCTGCAGATGGACAACTACGCCGACAACTACCACCCGCCGTTCGTCCATCAAAGCGCCTTTGAGGTGCGCACCGCCGCGGCGGGCATTCCCAACTATGTCTCGTCACGGAATTTCAACGTCGACTATCAGGAGCGCAGCTACGGCGCCGGCCACGGCATGGCGCTGTACCCCGGTGACGGCCGCCCATCCTGGCGCGATTGTTATCAAAACGACGAGTATCTGGCGATGCTGACGCGGCGCTACGGTGAAGAACAGGCCAAGGAGATGGCCCGGGTGGACATGCACGTCATGATCTACCCCAACCTGCTGCTGCACCACCGCCTGAACCACTACCGGGTGGTCAAGCCGGTCGCGGTCGATCGGACCGAGGTGTACACGTTTCCGTGCAAGCTGGTGGGCGCTCCGGATGATCTGAATGAGCTCCTCGTTCGCTCGACGGCCATCCACGTGTCGCCCGGCGGCGACGTGCAGGTCGACGATCTCGAAGCCTTCGCGCGAGTCCAGGCTGGGCTGCAGACGGAGGCCGTAGAGTGGCTGCTGTTCAAGCTGCGCGGCGACGAGGATGTGAACGACCAGGGTGAGCTGACCAATGTTGGCATCAGCGAGATGATTCAGCGCGGCTTCTACCGGGAATGGCGGCGGCTCATGTCGGAGCCATGCTGACCCATTCGCTTCGCTCAGGGCAGGCTCCGGCGACGACGCCGCGCGCCCTTACCGGCGACGAGCAACGCGACATC
>DATGVV010000285.1:0-3356 GCA_035299885.1 Chloroflexota bacterium
CAGCGCGGCCACGCGCGAATGGACAGCCAAGAGAGACTGAGGTGACTTCATGAGGCTCCTTCGCCGAACGAATTCAGCGGCGAAGCGGAGCAGCTCCACGTCGCCAGCTTGCCTGGCACTATAGACGGACGCGGGTTACGCGGTCAACCCCAAAGAGCAGGAGCTGGTTGACGCTTGTGCGAGGGTCGGATGTTCGGGAGAGAGAGCGACCAGGAGTGTCCGGAGCCGCCTCCATCGCAGAGACAGCAGGGCAAAGTCTAGCACGGGCTAGCATTGCAGCAAAAGACGAGGAGACGCGCGTGGCTATTGCCTCACCGCGGTCGCAAGCGACCAAGCACGGACCCGTGTTCCAGGGCTCCATCCACGAAGGCATCCCGGTGCAAGACGCGGACGCCTCGCTCAAGTTCTACACCGAGGTGCTGGGCCTCAAAGTGCTGCCGCGGCCCAGCGTCATCGGCCCCGGCTACTGGCTGGCCGACGACAGGGACACGGTCCAGTTCCACCTGATCCAGACGGACAAGCAGTACCGCCCCGGCCCCGAGGCCAAGATCTCGCCCACCGGCCGCCACACTGCCTGGCTGGTCCAAGATCTGGAGGTGTTTCGACAGCACCTGCGCCAGCTGGGCATTGACTGGCAAGAGCTGCCCGCCGGTGCTATCGTGCCCAGCGCCCAGCTGTTCATCAAAGATCCCGACGGCCATACCTGGGAGTTCCAGGAACCGCCCAAGCAGTAGCTGCTTTCGGCCCTTCAGGCGCTGCGCTTGAAGGTGCGCCGGTAGGCCTGCGGCGAAGTATCGAGCTGGCGCTGGAAGTGCTGGCGCAGCGTGGCCGCCGATCCCAAACCGGAGCGTTCCGCCACCAGCTCGACCGGCAGATCGGTGCTCTCCAGCAGCTGCTGGGCACGCAGGATGCGCTGGCTTAGCAGCCACTTGTGTGGTGTCGTCCCCGTCGCGGCCACGAAGCGCCGCGCGAACGTCCGCGGGCTCATGTGAGCTCGCCGGGCCAGCTCGGGCACGGTCAGCTCCTGCTCCAGGCTGTGCCGCATCCAGCTCAGAGTGGCGCTGAGGTCGTGGTCCTCGGGCGTGGCTGGCACCGGCAGGTCCACGTACTGGGCCTGCCCGCCGTCACGATGCGGCGGAACGACCATGCGCCGCGCGAACATATTGGCCACTTCGGCCCCGTAGTCGAGCCGCACGATGTGCAGACACAGGTCGATCCCCGCCGCTGTTCCGGCCGAGGTGTAGATGTTGTCTTCGCCCACGTACAGGACCTTGGGATCGACCTTCACCTTTGGATACTGGCGCGCCAGCTCGGCGGCATACATCCAGTGGGTGGTGGCCCGTCTGCCGTCGAGCAAGCCCGCGGCCGCGAGCACGAACGCGCCGGAGCAAACGGACAGGATGCGCGCGCCCCGGTCGTGCGCGCTCCGCAGCGCCTCCAACACGTGCTCCGCCGGCCGCTGGTGGACCACGGGCGAGGTGGCCGGTACCACTATCGTGCCCGCGCGCTCCAAGTCCTCCACACGGTACGGCGTGTTGATCGTGAACAGGTTGCCCTTTACCTGGAGCGGCGGTTGATCCATGGCGCACACGAAGAAGTCGTAGTTGGGCAGGTCCATGTCGCTGCGGTCGACGCCGAACACCTCGCACGCGACGGCCAGCTCGAAGGGCGCGACCTGCTCAAATGCCAGCGCGGCGACGGTAGTGATGGGAGCCATGGCAGAAAGCTACCACACATTGGCATTTCTGCCACTTTCGGATATTGGTGATCTGGCAGAAGATGAATCTGTGGATGATCTCGTCTGGCTGGCTGTGCTGCTATTCGTGCTGCTCGTTGCTGGTCTTGCCCCGCGCTTTGGGGTCGACTCGCGCGATGGCTTCGCCGCATCTCACCGCCTGGCGAGGTCCTTCACCGACCCGCGATTGACAACTGGGCGGCGCGCACTCAATACTCTTCCTGGTTGGTTCACTACCTGGGAGAACAAGCATGCGCACATCATTTCGCTATGGAATCATCGCCGGGCTGATCGCGGTCGTTTTGGCTGCGCTAACCCTGCCACTGGCTAGCGCCCAAACCAGCTCAGCCGATCAGGACATCCCGGGCGGGCACTTCTATACACAGACCAACAGCAGCGCCGGCCCGCAGTGGGGCTATCGCATCACGGATGAGGGCGGCATCGGCTTCTGGTCCGAGTTCAAGCGCTTGGGCGGTGTGAATGCCCTGGGCTATCCCGTGTCGCGGCGCTTTCTGCTGGATGGCTTTTTCGTGCAGGCTACCCAGAAGGTGATCCTGCAGTGGCGGCCGGACGTAAGCCCGCCGCAGGTCTACTTCGTGAATGCCTTCGACAAGCTGCACGACATGAGCATGGATGCCGCTTTGCAGCAGCAGTTCCAGATCCCGCCCCAGCTCGACCCATCGTTCGATGCCGGAAAAACGCCCGATCAGATCCAGGCCGCTCGTTTGGGCCTGTTGAACGCCGATGCGGCCATTGCCGCGCGCTACGGGAGTGGCCCCTCGGCCATCCTCTACAATGGTCTGCCAAGCTCGCAACTCACGAACCAGGGGCCATTCAGCGCTATCCGCGCGCAGCGCGTCGCCATCCAGCATTGGAACATCGCCAACCCGGCCGCCGGCATCAAGGCCGGCGATGTGTCGGTGGTCAACGGCGGGGATATCGCCAAAACACTGGGCCTGGTGCCGGCCAGCGCCACGGGCGTCGAAAACACGGCCGGCCAGTTGTTGGCCCCGCCACCGCCGCCTGGCCCTACACCCACGCCGACGCCGGCGTTCACCTTCAAGTCCAAGGCCATCACGGATCCGCCGGTGGACTGCAACGGTGATGCCAACCTCAGCGCGATTCCGTGCGGGGCGGTGTTCCCGAATGCCGGCACGCAGTTCATCAAGGGCCGGGTGATGGACCAGAAGGGCAATCACCTCCAGTTCATCACGGTGCAGGCCACGGTCGCCGGAAATACGATCCAGAAACAGATAGCTGGTGATGGAACGTTCACCTTCTACATCGCGGGCGGGCCGCCAGGTTTGGAAGGAAATATCGGCGCCTGCCCGCCGTACGCGCTGGATTACCAGATCATGGTGCTAAGCAACATTGGCGGACAGGATTCCGACATCTACCCCGTCCACTACGACGGCAACTGCAACACCGACGGCGAGTTCCACTTCGACTTCGTAAAGGTGCGCTAGTTGCGCTAGTGCAGGAGGTCCGGCGTCTCGTCGAGGGTGCTGGGATAGAACCACTCGGACACGTCCCCGAGAGGGTTGGCCACCAGGCCGCACAGCTGGCCATAGCGGTGCATCGCCTCTAGGTTCTGGCGGTTCGGCTCTAGCCCATATACCCA
>DATGVV010000286.1:0-1580 GCA_035299885.1 Chloroflexota bacterium
GACTCTCTTTTGCTCCGAAAGGTGGCGCCGCTGAAAAGGAACATAGCGCCCAGCGGAGTCACGTTCCAAGGGTGCGGCAGGAGGCGAAGCAGGATGGCCGCCAAAACATATACGTATGGCATGGAAGCTCTCTCCTCGGAGGAGCATTCTACCAGAAAATATTTAGCTGCTGCTCCACATGGCGAAGAAAATCGCCAGGCGGTAGCTGATTCTTTCACACCCTGAGTGCCCTCGAAATTACTACTTGACTTCGGTATTTCGCCAGGCGGAGAATCCGCGCAATTCGCCTCGTACAAGACCCAACTCAAAAGCCCGCGCACAAGTTCGATGAGGCAAGGGCCTTTCCTAGGGTGGCCCCGGTTGGAAGAAATTAGCAAAGCCAAGCCCCGCATGAGCGAGGGGCCGAAAGCCACGGGCCCTTAAGTTATGATATGCGCCCCCCCGAAACCTGCGGGGAAGGAGGTCAGATGATGAGGCGTGGTTCTCTGGTTTTACTGAGTATGGGTTTGGTGGGAGCAGCTCTCCTGGCGCCGAATCTGGCACTCGCAGACGGCCCAACGGTCAGCCAGGCTGTGAAGCACGACGTCTCGCCGCCGTTCAGTCAGATGGCGAGCGCCGCGCCGGCCAATGCAGGTTCGCAACAGCAGCAAGCGCTTGTGGCCCAGCCGACCGGGCCGGCGCTCTCCAACGCGCAACCCGACCCCGTCGCCCAACAGCTCACCAGTGCGTTGTCGGGCGTGAGCACGGTCCTGAATTTTGACGGACAAAAGGACACCGACACGCTCAATCTGCTGGGAGTGGATTTCGTGCCGCCGGATACCAACGGTGCTGTGGGAGCGAAGCAATTTGTGCAGATCGTCAACGTCACCATCGCCGTATACGACAAGCGCACGGGCGCACTGGTGTTGGGCCCTGCCCTTATCAACAGTATCTGGAAAGGCTTCGGCGGGCCGTGCGAAGCTGGCAATGGCGGCGACCCCGTGGTGCTGTACGACCAACTGGCGGGACGCTGGCTGGTCAGCCAGTTGCAGTTCAACAGCAGCTTCACCAGCAACCAGCAGTGCATCGCCGTTTCTACCAGCTCGGATGCCACCGGCAGCTACAACCGCTACGAGTTCGACTTCGACAGCACGCTGCCTGACTATCCCAAGTTCGGAGTCTGGCCGGACGCTTACTACTATTCTGCCAACAGCTTCGTCCCGTTTGGCGGAACCTTCAGCTTTCTCGGAGCACAGGCCTGCGCCTTTGACCGGGCCGCTATGCTGGCCGGCAGTGCCGCAACGCGGATCTGTTTCCAGAACCCGCCCAGCGTTGCCAGCCTGCTGCCCTCCGATCTCGACGGCAGCACGCTGCCGCCGGCGGGCCAGCCCAATTTCTTCGTGGACATTGCCGACTCCAGCGATCTGAACATCTTCCAATTCCATGTGGACTTCGCCAATCCTGCCAGTTCCACGTTTACCGGACCAACGCTGATTCCGGTGGCGCCCTTCACTGAAATCTGTGCCCGCGCCATCAGCCTGGCTTGTATCCCCGAACCGCCGCCGGGAGAAAGAGTGGACGGCCTCGGCGACCGGCTGATG
>DATGVV010000287.1:0-4043 GCA_035299885.1 Chloroflexota bacterium
TCGGATATGGCGGCCAGGTGATAAACACCTCGTCATCGGGCCGCAGGACGACCTCGGCGATCAGGCGGATCAATGGCACGGCGCCGTTCGACACGAGGATCTGCCCCGCGGGGACACCGTGCAGCTTCGAAAGGGCCTCGCGCAGGTCCTTGTAGGTCTGGTCCGGGTAGCGGTTCAGGCCGGCGAGCCCGCGCGTCATGGCCTCGATAGCCTCGGGAAAGGGCGGCCACGGCAGCTCGTTGCCGTTCAGCCTGGCGGCGTCTTCCGTCGCTCCCAGTTCGTGCATCTCCGGCGTGGGCCGAATTCCGGGCTTGTACTGGGTGAGCGTGGCTATTTCGGGACGAATGAGCATGCGCGTTTCTCCTGGCGAGGTCCCAGGCATGTTACCGCGCTGAGCGCTCGCTAGGCGGGCACGCCAGCCAGCTCTACCCGGATCTCGCCGCCCTCCTGGCGGAGGACCTCGAAGCGGGAACAGTTTCCCTCGCGCCAGAAGCGCAGATCGAGCATGGCGCTGCCGACGCGCAGGCCGGTCAGCTCGACGCGGGTGAGCCACTCGGGCAGCGTCGGATCCACGCGCAACAGCCCGTGCGGCGCGTCGGCCTCGAGGCCCAGGATGGCCGCCACGAGCTGGAAGACCGCGCCGGCCGCCCAGGCCTGCGGCGAGTTGGCGCCGCGGTACTGCACGGGGAAGGAGTGCGGCTGGCGGGCCACGCCCGCGAACAGCTCCGGCAGGCGATAGCTCTGGTAGTGGCGCGCCGCGTCGAGGATTCCGCGTGCCACCTGGTTGGCCTCGCCAGCGAAACCGTAGCGCTTCATGCCCGCGGCGATGATGCCGTTGTCGTGCGGCCAGACCGATCCGAGCTGATACGAGATCGGGTTGTACGCCGGGTTGACGGCCGACAGCGTTCGGATGCCCCAGCCGGACCACATGTCGCCGCCGAGCAGCCTGGCGACGACTGAGGGCGCCCGCGACGGTTCGACGATGCCGGTCCACAGGCACTGGCCAGGATTGGAAGTGATGGTGCGAATGGGCTGCTTGTCGCGGTCCAGACCAAAGGCGTAAAAACCGTCCGCTTCGACCCAGAAGGCTTGGTCGAAGCGGCGCTTCAGGGTTGTGGCCTCAGCCTCCAACTGTGACGCTTCCGCCGGCCGCTCCAGATCGCGATACAGCTCGGCCATGGCTTGCTTGGCCGCATAGACGTAGCCCTGCAACTCGCACAGCGCTTTCGGCTGCTTCACCTGGCGGCCGTCGGGGTAGACCACGGCGTCGTGCGCATCCTTCCAGCCCATGTTCTCGTATCCCTTGGGCGAGTAGGTCTGGTACTCCTGGAAGCCGTCGCCGTCGAGATCGCCGCAGCTGTCGATCCAGGCCAGGCAGCGCTCGGCGGCCGGCAGCAGCTCCTCCACGAGACGCCGATCGCCCAGCCAGCGCCAGGCCTGGTGCAGGGCCATGACGAACAGCGGCGTGGCATCCCAGGTGCCGTAATAGCGGGTGTGCGGCACCTCGTTGAAGTGCGCCAGCTCGCCGTGGCGCACTTCGTGGACGATCTTGCCGGGCTGCGCGTCGCGCCAGTCGTCGCGCTCTGTCGCCTGGTGATCCGCCAGCACTCGCAGCGTGCCCTCGGCGAACCGCGGGTTCACGGACATGTTCTGGATCGAGGCGATCAAGCTGTCGCGGCCGAACAGCGTCACGAACCAGGGCACACCGGCGGCGGCCACCCAGACGTCTGGACCGAGATCGCGTTCGTAGAGGCGAAGCGCGCTCATGTCCTGGACGGACTGGCGGTAGGTCTCATTCAAATCCAGATCGGAGCTGTCCAGGTGAGTGCACTGGCTGAGCCAGCGCTGCTGGAGCTGGGTCATCTCGTCGTCGTGACTTGGCCGGCGCAGGCAGGGCGGCCGGTGGACCGTGCGGCCGTGCTCCAGGGACAGGTGGCCGCAGGCTGCCCACGTCGTACCTGCCGGCAGCGAGATCTCGAACAGCAGCCGCCCGTTGGCATAGGTCGGACGGGGCCGGCTATCTACTACCTGATAGCGGAAGCAGCAGAAGTAGTCGTCGCGGCGATAGGAAGTCACCAGCGCACAGTCGTCAGCGCGCCATTCCGTCGCGATGCTGGGTCGCTGCCGGAACTTGCCGAGCTTCACCTCGAACAAATCAGAGAAGTCGGACTCGATCTGCAGCTCGAGAATCACGCCGGCGGCGTCCTGGCCATGGTTAGCCAGGACGAGCGTCTCGTGCAGCCCCTGATCGACGATGCGAGTGATAGCCAGCGTGAGGGCCTCGGGCTCGATGACGGTTTCCCCCGAGTAGCTGCTGATCCTCGGATTGGTGAGGTAGATGCGTGCAGCATCGTGGGCGGTAGCCGCCGCACTGACGCGCTCCCAGGGCTGCCCGTTCACTCCAAGGCGATACACGCTGAGAAAGCGGGTGTCCTCGGCGAACAGCCCCTGCGCCTCATGCGCGGCAATCTCACCGTTCTGGTCCGTCACCAGGAAGATGCTGCCCTTATTGATCGTCAGCGCCGGCGGGCCAGCGCTCATCATCTTGTCGGTCATTGCCGGCCGGCCAGCAACTTGCGATAGAGCGTCTCGTACCTGTCCACCATGGCCGCCGCCGAAAAGCGGCGCTCGGCTTCGGCGCGACAACGGCGCCTATCCAACTCGGAAAGGCGACCCAGCGCTGGTACCAGTTCGTCCTCGCCCTCCACGACGAAACCGGTAACGCCGTCCTCGATCACTTCTGGCACAGACCCCCAGCGAGTGGCTATCACCGGTGTCCCGCAGGCCAAGGCCTCGATCATGACCAGACCAAACGGTTCGGGCCAGCGTACCGGAAACAGCAGCGCCGATGCATGCGCCAGCAGCTGGCATTTGGCGGCGCTGTCGAGTTCGCCGACGTACTCGACGCCAGGCAGCCCCAGCAGCGGCTCGATCCGCTCACGATAGTATTGCCAGTCCCGCCGAACGTCGAGGTTGGTCACCTGCTCGACCGGCTGCCGCGCAGCCACCTTGATAGGCACGCCCGCTTGCCGAGCCGCGGAGATGGCCGTGTCCAGGCCCTTCTCGGGCGAGATGCGTCCCACGAACGCTACGTATGAGTCGCCGCGCTCCTGGAACGGAAAGCGCGTCACGTCCAGCCCGTGATGCACGGTGCCCAGCCAGTTCGCATCGGGCAGGAGCGCGCGCTGGGCATTGCTGATGGCCACCAACGGCATGCTCTGAAAATACCGGTGCCCCTCCGCCTGGTCTGGCGCGTCTACCCGGCCGTGGACGGTCGAGAGCGTCTTGTCGGGCGCAGCCAGCCTGGCCGCGGGATACGCGGCAAACCCGAGATGGTTGTGGATGACGTCAAACTCAGCGGCCCGCTGGAAACAGGCATCGACCGATCTGGCGACGTAGGGGGCAGGGTCCATGTCATGGCGCAGCCAAACCGCCGTTTCCACCGCAGCGGCGAGGCGCGCGCTCGTGTGGGAGTCGCCGCTGGCGAACAGGGTCACCTCGTGTCCGCGCCGGACGAGCTCCTCGGTCAGGAGCGAGACGACCAGCTCCGTACCGCCGTACTTCGGCGGCGGAACGGGCAGGAAGGGCGGCGCGAGCTGGGCGATGCGCAGAGGGGGATCGACTGTTCCCACGTGGCGCTTAACGCTAGCACCGCAGATGCAAGCTCAGATATATGAGAATTTAGTCCTGCACCGGAACGAAGCGGCCATTGGCGCGGTTGATACGATGGGCTCCGTGATCAGGGTATTGGCGTTCAGTGCTGACCAAGTTTGTCGTCTGACTGGCCTCAGTCAACGCCAACTCCTGTACTGGGATCACACGGACTTCTTCTCGCCAGCCTTTCGGGAGGCGATCGCCCACTCGCCCCTGGCTCGTGTTTACTCCTTTGCGGACATCGTCGGCCTGAGGGCGCTAGCCGAGATGCGTAACCGATACCATGTCCCGCTTCAACGACTACGCCGTGTGGGAACGAAGCTCGCCGAAAGGTATTCCCAACCGTGGTCATCCCTGGTTTTCTACGTCGCTGGTCGGCGTGTGTACTA
>DATGVV010000288.1:0-1702 GCA_035299885.1 Chloroflexota bacterium
TGCCGGCCTCGATCACCGCCTGCCAGGCGTCGCCGATGCTCAGCTTGCGAGTTTGGACGCCGAGCTGGTGGCCCGTGGAGCGGATGCGCAGCAGGCTCACACTCAGCGGCAGGTAGATAAGGGCGTTGATGATGATGCCCCAGGCGGGCCCGGCCAGCAGCAGGATGGCCCCGCCAACCGCGGGCCCAAGCAGGACGCCGAGCTGCCGGCCGGTGGCGTTCAGGCGCACGGCGCTGGTCAGGTGATCGCGGCCGACGATGTCGTGCAGCATCAGCTGCTCGGGCGGGCCCCACAGCGAGGCGGCCAGGCCATGCAGCGTCAGCAGCGCCAGCGCGTGCCACATCTGCAGATGGCCGGTGAAGAACAGCAGGCCCCAGCTGATCGACACGAGCATGAACAGCCCCTGCGAGATCTGGATGAGCCGCCGGCAGTCGTACTTGTCGGCCAGCGCGCCGAAGTAGACGCCGAACAGCAGAAATGGCATCCAGTGGCTTATGACGGCGAAGCCGGCTAACAGGGGAGAATGGAACGTCTCCCACAGCACCCAGTAACTGATGACGTGCTCGATGTTGTCGGCCATCATCGAGAGCGTGGCCCCGCCCACGTAGGACCGGAAGTCCCGGTGCTGCAGGGCGGTAAAGCTCACGCGCGGCCTCCGCCGGGTGGTGGACAGCACGCTCATGGGATGGCTTGATTCTACGGGTGTCGTCCTGAGGAGCTCACGAGGAAGGTCCTTCGCTCCGTCCAGGATGAAATGCCGCGCATAGGCAAATCGTCCTAAAAGTTTGGCACCCCCACTGGTACGCCCGTTAGCGTCGCTAGTATGGTGAAGCTTCCACTGATGGGCCTCCGCGCGGTGGCCCTTGGCCTGGCTCTGGCCTCCGCGGTTTCGCTGGCTGGCCCGGCCGCTATCATGTCGGCCTCAGCGCCGGCAAACTGCCAGTTCGTTCTTGGGTTCAAGGCGCTGCACGATCTCGATCCCGGCGACGTGGGCGACTGCGGCAACAACCAATCGTTCTCCGCCAATGGCGATGCCACGCAGATGACCACGCACGGCATGCTGGTATGGCGCAAGGCCGACAACTTCACCGCCTTCACTGATGGCTTTCGCAGCTGGGTAAACGGACCCTATGGGCTGCAAGAGCGGCTGAACAGTGACCGGTTCTCGTGGGAGGCCGGCAGCGCCAGCGTCAGCCCGGCAATCTACGGCGGGGTCAGCTCAGCCCCACTCCAGCCGGCAAAGCTGGACGGCTTGGCCAACCAGTTCTTCGATCTGCTGAACACCGACCGCAAGCTCAACGGCCTGCCGGCGCTGGCCCTCAACGGGCAGCTCAGCTCATTGGCGCAGGGTCGGGCGCAGGATCTCCTGAACACTGGTGGCCCTCTCAGCCACTACGATGGCAGTGGCCAACTGGTGCTGAAGGAGATCATGGACAACAACCACATCCCCTTCGCCACGGCCGGCGAGAACCTGGCTGAGAACAATTACGATTCCTCACAGACAGTGACCGTAGCCAATACGGGCCTGATGAATAGCCCCACCCACCGAGCCAACATCCTAAACCCGGGCTACCAGCAGGTGGGCATCGGCCTGGTCGGTCCCAATGCGCGCGGCCAGTTCTACTATGTCCAGCTGTTTCTGCAGCCGGCATGACGAGGCGGCGAGTCGTCAGTCGTTAGAAAGACCGTGGCTAGGCGCCAG
>DATGVV010000289.1:0-7079 GCA_035299885.1 Chloroflexota bacterium
GCCCGAACCATCCTGCCGCGCTTGGGGCAGGACGCAGGCCCGTCGAGGGTTTACCTGGGGCTCATGCTGGCGTTGTTCAGCCTGACCGGCGTCATCACGCTGCCGCTGGCCGCGGCGCAGGTCTCCAGCTTCTACACTGCCCCAGCTCCGGCGCCCGGCAGCTTCAATCAGCCACAGCCGCCGGGGGGCACCCTGGCTCTGGCCGTCGCGGTGATTCCTTTCTGGCTGGCGTTCCTGCTCACCATCAGTCGCGCCGCCCGCCGTCCCGAGCCCACCGCGCCCGCGGCTCCAGCCGCACCTGAAGCGGTCTGAGCCAAGCTATCATCGCCTTCATGCCTTCGGTCGGTTACGAAGCTTTCCGGCAGCTCGTCCGTGAGCGGCGAACCGTGCGCGCTTACCGGCCCGAGGACATCGAGCTGGAATTGGTAGAGCGCGCCATCGAGGACGCTTGCTGGGCGCCGTCGCCGCATGACACGCAGCCGTGGCGCTTCGTGCTGATCTCCTCCGAGGCGGAGCGGCGCCGCCTGGCCGAGGCCATGGGCGAGAAATGGCAGGAGGACCTCTCTCAGGACGAGCTGAGCCCGCGCCTCATCGAGGGCCAGCTCAAAGGCTCGCGGGTGCGCCTCAGTAAAGCGCGGGCGCTGCTGGTGGTGTGCATGACGCAGCGCGACCTGGACCGCTATCCGGACGAGCGCCGCCAAGCGGCTGAGCGTGACATGGCCGTCCAGAGCATCGGCGCGGCAATCCAGAACCTGCTGCTGTCGCTGCACCTGAACGGCCTCGGCGCCTGCTGGATGTGCGCACCGCTGTTCTGCCCGGAGATCGTCCGGAACGCGCTCAAACTGCCGGATGATTGGGAGCCGCAGGCGCTCATCACCATTGGCCGCACGATCGAGGCGCCGCCGGCGCCGGCCCGCCATCCGCTCGACGACAGCGTCCTGATCCGTGTCTAACCGCGTCGTCGCGCTGGCTGGCGGCGTGGGCGGCTCCAAGCTGGCCTCCGGCCTCTATGCCCACCTGGCCGATCGGCTGAGCGTCATCGTCAACACCGGGGACGACGAGATCATCTACGGGCTGCGCGTCTGCCCGGACCTCGACACCGTCCGCTACACGCTCAGCGGAATGGCCAACCCGGACACCGGCTGGGGCCTTGCCGGCGACACTTTCCATGCCCTCGACCAGCTCGCACGCTACGGCCTGGAGACCTGGTTCCGGTTGGGCGATCGCGACCTGGCGACGCACCTGGCCAGGACCCAGCTGCTGCGGCAGGGCGCCCGGCTCACGCAGGCGGAGGCCCACCTGGACGAGCGCTCCGACCTGACCTGCCGGCTGCTGCCGATGTGCGACGAGCCCGTGGCCACGCGCGTGACCACAGCCGGCGGCGAGGAGCTGTCGTTCCAGGAGTACTTCGTCAAACGCCGCCACCAGGACGAGGTCGCCAGCGTTGCCTTTCAGGGCGCGGAGCAGGCAGCGCTCACAGCCGAGGTCGGGCAGGCGCTTGCCGCCGCAAGCTGCGTCATCCTGTGCCCCTCCAACCCGATGGTCAGCATCAGTCCCATCCTGGCGGTGCCCGGCTTGTCAGACGCGCTCCGTGAGCTTGCCGTTCCGCGCGTGGCTGTCAGCCCCATCGTGGGCCGGCAGGCCGTGAGCGGGCCGGCCGGCCAGCTGATGGCTGCCGCTGGGCACGAGGTGTCCGTCCTGGGGCTGGCGCGCCTGTATGCCGAATTTCTCACCGGCCTGGTGATTGACGAAGCGGACCGCGGTGACGCTCCGGCACTGCGCGATCAAGGCTTGCAGGTGCTCGTCACCGACACGCTCATGAAGACGGCCGACGACAAGCGCCGCCTGGCCGGCGAAATCCTTGAATGGCTGCCGGCGTGAAGACCGTCGCCGTCGTGCCCGCCAAGTCGCTGGCCGCCGCCAAGAGCCGCCTGGCGCCCGTGCTGGACGAGCAGCAGCGGGCCGAGGTCAGCCTGGAGATGCTGCGCGCCGTCCTCGAGCAGCTGCGCCAGTTACCAGACTTCAGCGCCTACGCCGTGCTGAGCTCCGACGAGCGTGCCCTCGACCTGGCGCGGCAGCTCGGCGCGAGCGCCCTGGAGGAGCGCCAAGGCAGCCTCAACAGGGCGCTGTATTTGGGCCGCGCCTGGGCTCTCGGAGCCGACGCCGGCGCGCTGCTGGTCGTCCTCTCGGACCTGCCGCTGGTGCAGGCCGGCGATCTCGCCGAGCTGCTGCGAATCGACGCCGACGTCGTCATCGCCCCGTCCAAAGATGGCGGCACCAACGCCCTGCTGCTGCGGCCTCCTGAGGCCATTCCGTTTCGCTTCGGCCGCGCCAGCGCCCGCCATCATCAGCTCGAAGCGCAGAAGCGCGGCTTGCGCGTAAGCCTCCTCGAGCGCGAACGTCTAGCGTTCGACGTCGATACTCCCCAGGACCTGGAGGCGATCCGAATCCCGAATGCCGTCTGAGGTCCGCCTCATCCCGATTGCCGGGCTGCCCGCCATCCAGCCTGGGGACGATTTGCCAGAGCTCGTGGTCGAGCGCCTGCCCGAGCCGCTGCAGGATGGCGACCTGGTCGTCATCGCTCAGAAGATCGTCTCGCGCGCCGAGGGCCGGCTGGTGCGTCTAAACGACGTCGAGCCCTCCGATCGCGCGCGAGAGATGGCCCCTGTGGCCAAAAAGGACCCGCGGCTGGTGGAGCTCATCCTGCGCGAGAGCAATGAGGTCCTGCGGCTGCGCGACGGCGTGCTCATCGTAGAGCAGCGTGACGGCTGGGTATGCGCCAACGCCGGCATCGATCGCAGCAACGTGCCGCCGGGCAACGGAGAGGTGGCAGCCCTCCTGCCGGAGGATTCCGACGCGTCAGCCCGGCGCTTCGCGGAGCGCATTCGCGAGCTGACCGGGCGCACGGTCGCCGTGGTGATCAACGACAGCCATGGCCGCGCCTGGCGTGAGGGGTCCGTGGGCGTGGCTATCGGCGTGGCCGGCGTGCGGCCGTTGAAGGATGAACGCGGACGACGCGACCTCTACGGCTACGAGCTGCAGACGTCGGTCATCGGGCTGGCGGACGAGATCGCCAGCGCCGCCTCACTGCTCATGGGCCAGACGGACGAAGGGATTCCGGTGGTGTTGATCCGCGGTTTGGCATACGAGACGGCGGATGGCTTGGCGCGCGAGATCATCCGCGCCCGCGATCGCGACCTGTTCCGCTAGAGAAACTTGGCCGCGACTGGAGCGGTATATGATGGGGCCAAATTCGGTCGAAGAAGGATTCGTATGCGTGATCTGAAATTCGGCGCTGGCCTGATTGCTTTGGCGCTCGGCCTGGCCGCCTGCGGCGGCTCGGCTGCCCCGACCTCCAGCGCGCCAGCAGCCATCGCCGCCTCAGCGGCAGGTACTAGCGCCGCTGCGAAGCCGGCGGGCAGCTCGGCCGCCGGCGCTAACCTGCAGCAGCTCATCGAAGGCGCCAAGAAAGAGTCCGTCCTCAAGGGCGTGTGGTCCGAATCGAGCTTCGGCGGCAGCCAGGGCTTCCAAGAAATGGTGGCCGCCATGAACAAGAAGTACGGCCTCAACGTCAAGGCCCAGTTCACGCCCGGTCCGGACATGCAGTCGCTGATGGGCAAGATCGCGCAGGAAGTCGCCGCCGGCCAGGCGTCCACGACCGACGTCTACCTGGGCAACTCGCAGGCCATGCAGCAGGCCATCAAGCCGAATGCGCTCAAGCCCATTGAGTGGCAGGGCGTTCTGGAGCGGCAGGTGCCTGGCGAGCAGGGCTTCGATCCCGTTGCGCCCAGCAAAATCGGCGTCGCCATCGCCACGTCGGTCACCGGCCTGACGTACAGCTCCAAGCTGATTCCGGAGAACCAGGTGCCGCACAAGCTCGCGGACCTGCTCGATCCCAAGTGGAAGGGCAAGATCGCCTCGACGCCCTACGCGGCGGGCTTCCGCGATTTCGCGGTCAAAGATCTGCTGGGCAAGGAGTTCACCATCGACTACGTCCGCAAGCTGTCGAAACAAGTCGGCGGCCTGATCCGCTGCGGCGAATACGACCGCATGAGCAGCGGCGAGTTCATCATGCTGGCGCTTGATTGCGGCCACGATGGAGCCTTTACCGCCCAGCGCCAGGGAGCGCCCATCTCGCAGGTGATCTTGGACGACGCCACCTCGCTGCACATGCGTTACGCGGGCGTGCCGACCACCTCCAGCTCGCCCAACGCCGCCACGCTGTTCATCGCGTTCCTGGAGACGTCCGAAGGCCAGAAGATGGAGTACAAGTCTGACGGCATGGACCTGCACACCTTCTCCGATTCGCAGGTCAAACCGCTGGTGGACAAGGTTCGCACGTCAGGTGGCAAGGTCTGGGCCGACAACGTCCAGAACCTCGAGGCCGTGCCGGATTACGCCCAGACCCAGAAGGAGCTCCAGGATATCCTCCAGCAAGCAGCCAAGTAGCGATAGGCCGTAGGTAGTGCAGGTCGCGCTCGAGCTGCCGGAGGGCGCCAAGCTCCGGACAGCCAGGCCCCGGCTCAACGCCTCGCCGCTGATCGGCGTCCTGGCCGTGGCGCCCATCATCTTGATCGGCGTGCTGGTGGCGATCGTGCTGTGGATCAGCTTCCAGCGAGGCATCGTCGGTACAGCCGGGGCCGAGTACAGCCTGCTCAACTACCGCGACGTCTTCCTGGATCCATTCTCCTACCGCGCCATCCTGAACACCTTCGTCTTCGCCGCCGTGACGATCGTGGTGGCGCTGCTGATCGGGCTGCCGATCGCCTGGCTGGCGGAACGCACCTCCTTGCAGGGCAAGCCGCTGGTGTACGCCATCATGACCCTCGGCCTGCTGGTGCCCGGCATCTACCAGGCGATGGGCTGGACGTTCATTGCGCACCCGCGCATCGGCTTTCTGAACCAGTGGCTGATGAGCGCCTTCAACCTCGATTTCGCGCCGCTGAACATGACGACGCCGCCCGGCATGGGCTTCGTCCAGGGCCTCAGCCTGACGCCGCTCGCCTTCATCCTGACGGTCCAGGTGTTCCGGGCGATGGATCCCTCACTGGAGGAAGCCGCACGAATCCATGGCCTCAGTACGGGCCGGATTATGTGGCGCGTGACGCTGCCACTCGCCCGCCCGGGCCTGCTGGCGGCCGTGATCTACATCGCCACCATCGGCATCGCGACCTTTGACGTGCCGGCCATCCTGGGCATGGGCAACCGCGTGTATATGCTCAGCACACTGCTGTACGTCAAGTCACATCCTTCCGGGACGGGCGTGCCGGAGCACGGGGTTACCGCCGCTGCCGGCAGCTTCATGATCATCATCGCCCTGCTGCTCACCGCCTGGTACAGCCAGGTGCTACGCCACAGCCATCGCTACCAGGTGATCACCGGCAAAGGCTACCGGCCAACGCTCATGAAGCTGGGCCGCTGGAGCATCGCCGCCTGGGGCTTCATCCTGCTGTACATGGTCATCGCCGATGTGCTGCCCATGCTGCTGATTGCTCTCGCCGCGTTCTCGCCTTACCTGGCGCCCCCCTCGCCCGAGCTGTTCGAGCGCCTGTCGCTGGTCAATTTCCAACGCGTCGAGTGGCCGCTGGTGCTGCGCGGGCTGGCGAACACGCTGTCGCTGGTGGCCGTGGTGCCGCTGGTGGTGCTGCTGTTTGGCTTCTGCATCTCGTGGTGCGTGATCCGATCGCGCAGCCGGCTGCGCTACCTGCTGGACTTCGGCAGCTTCCTGCCGCACGCGCTGCCCGAGATCGTCATGGCCGTGGGCGCCGCCCTGCTGGCGCTGTTCGTCGTTGGCCGGGTGGTGCCGTTGTACGGCTCGGTGTGGCTGATCGCGATCGTGTACGTCATTGCTCGTCTGGCCTTCGCCACTCGGTCTCTGAACTCCTCGCTGCTGCAGATCCATCGCGAGCTCGAGGACGCCGCCTTCGTCTCCGGCCTGTCGACGGTGCGCACCGTCCGGCGCGTCCTGATCCCGCTGCTGCGGCCGGCACTGTTCTCGGTCTGGATCTGGTCGGCCCTGCTGGTCTGCCGCGAGCTGACGGTGGCCGTGTTCCTGGTGGGGCCGAACAACATCACCCTGCCCGCCGTGGTGTGGAGCTACTGGTCGTCCGGCGCTCCGCCGCGCGCCGCCGCCGTCACGCTGCTGATGACCGGCGCGCTGATCCCTCTCGTCGCGGCATTCTGGTGGTTTGGCCGGCGCGGCGAAGTGGTGGCTACCAGGTGACCGTCTAGTCCCGAAAGGAGGGAACATGCTTAGGTTTGTTCCTCTCCCACCGCGGTGGGAGAGGGTAGGTGAGGGCCCCGAGGCCTGGGCCGCGCTGTTGCTCGCGCTCGCTGTAACGCTCACCGCCTGCGGTGGCACGGCCGCGCCGGCCGCGTCCAAGCCTGCATCGAGCGCGCCATCGAGCGCTTCCCCTGCGCTGCAGCAGCTCATCGATGGCGCCAAGAAGGAAGGCTCGGTCAAGGCCACCTGGTCGGCCAGCAGCTTCGGCGGCGCCGAGGGCTTCAACGAAATGGTCACCGCCGTCAACAAGAAATACGGCCTCAGTCTCAAAGCCACTTTCACGCCCGGCCCGGATATGCAGGGCGTGCAGGCCAAGATTGCGCAGGAGGCAGCCGCCAATCAGCCGGCTTCGAGCGACATCTACCTCGGCAACTCGCAGGCCTTGCGGGATGCGCTGGAGACGAAGACCTTCAAGTCCATCGACTGGAAGTCGATCCTGGAGCGCCCGCTGCCCGTTGACGCCAATGCCAACTTCGATCCGTACGCGCCCAACGGCACCGGAATAGCCATTGCCAGCAGCATCACAGGCATCATCTACAACACCAAGCTGGTCAAACCGGAGCTTGTGCCGCATAGGCTCCCGGACCTGCTGAAACCGGAGCTCAAAGGCAAAATTGCTTCCACACCGTACGCGGCGGGCTGGCGTGAGTTTGCTACCAAGGACCTGCTGGGTAAGGAGTACACACTCGACTTCCTCAAGAAATTCACCAACCAGATCGCCGGCCTGCTCCGCTGTGGAGAGGAGGACCGCCTGACAAGCGGTGAATTCTGGATGCTGGCGATGGATTGTGGCGGC
>DATGVV010000290.1:0-9194 GCA_035299885.1 Chloroflexota bacterium
GGTGCCGCAGCCCACGTCCAACACGCGCCCGCTGGGTGGCGGAGCCAGCTCGCGCACGGCTTGCTCGTAGCGCGGTTCGTCATCTGGAAAGCGCTCCTCCCAGCCGGCCGCTCGGGTGGCGAAGAAGGCTTGGGTGTCGCGCAGGGCGGTCATGCAGCCGAGGTGGCGCCCTGGGTGCCCTCACCTAGCCTCTCCCACTGCGGTGGGCGACGAACAGACGCGCGCAGCGTGATCCGCAGTAGCTTCGCGGTGCGGTCGAGCAGCGGAAAGCCGAACCCGACGCAGGCCAGGCCGAAGAGCGCTCCGGTGAGGGTTCGGAGCTGCCAGGTACTTTCGCGGAGACCGAACAGCTGGCTGAAGCCGTCCAGAGCCATGGGCACGACCAGCAGCAGGAAGATGCCCCAATGCAGGGTTGGGAGGTGGCGCCGGAAACGGGCCCAGATCAGGCCGGTGAGCGCCATGCTGGCGTAGATCGCCGTGTCGCGCTCGCAAAACGCCATTTGGTAGCCCGCCAGGAAGTAGGACCTGCCGCGCAGCTGGTGGCAAACGAGCGTATAGGCCGTCCAAATCGCGTCGGCGGGGCCAGTCATGGTCCCGGCCCGCAGTAGCGGCTCAAGGACAGGCAGGCTCGCGAAGGCGAGCAGAAAGGCATTGGCCAGAAGCAGCCAGTGGCGGGTTACCCACACAGCAGCTGCTCCAGCTTGTATTCGGATATGGGCGCTTCGAGCGTGCGGCCGTCGGGCAGCTCGACCACGGGGATGGTGTTGCGGTAGCGCTCGAACAGGGCGGGATCGGCGGTGATGTCCTGCTCGTGGAGGGTGAGCTCGTAACCGCGGGCGCGTAGCCGCTCGATCTTGTCCTTGGCCTCATCGCAGAGGTGGCAGCCGGGCTTCGAGTAGAGGGTCAGGCGCACGGCAGGAATGACGATAGCACCGCTACTCCTCGTTGCGGGCGAACTGGCCGGTTTGCCGCGAGCGGTTGTACATGAAGCTGAAGAAGAGGACCGCCAGGCCGAAGTAGATTACGTTCTCGAAGAGCGCGATGCTCATCGCGCGCCACTGCACCCCGGGGCTTGCCAGGCTGGCCCGCGCGGCCTCGAAGACGT
Organism: Chloroflexota bacterium; assembly: GCA_035299885.1. GTDB lineage: Bacteria > Chloroflexota > JAJPGV01 > JAJPGV01 > JAJPGV01 > DATGVV01. Next base: position 1,106 of record DATGVV010000290.1, read on the forward strand.
ACGTGGCCGGTATGGCCCGCGCCACCACTTGCAGCTGCGGTGGCAGGACCGACAGTGGATAGTAGGCTGCGGTCAGTGGCTGGAACAGGAACACCAGCCCCCAGGCCAGCGCCTGGATGCGTGTGCCCAGGCGAAAAATGATGCCCAGGATGGCCAGTCCCACGGACCAGGCGAAAAACACCAGGTTCAGGAAGAACAGCGCCAGGTTCCCAGGGCCCATGGCCAGCACGTTGAACGAGAACACCAGGGCAGCCATGAGGGACAGCGCGCTGAACATCAGCAGCGCCTTGGCGGCGGACGCAATCATCTGGGCCAGCACGTACTCCAGCATGGTCAGCGGCGTGATGAACATATTCGACAGGTTGCGCGACCAGACGTTCCACAGGGCCTCGATGGACATCGAGTACTGAGCGACGCGGATGATCTCCCACAGCAGGACACCGAGGAACAGGTAGCGCGCCACGGTCGAGCTCACGACCGATGACAGGAAGAGGCTGATAAAGCCAAACACCAGCACAGACATGAACGAGAACACCGGTAGGTCGAACAACACCTCGACCGATCGTTTGGTGATGTAGGCCTCCTGCAGCAGGACGGCCCACACGCGCCTAGGCGACACTGCTGGAGCCCCGGGCAATCTGCAGGAACACGTCGTCCAGCGTGGCCTTCTTGATCTCGATGTCGGTGACGACCGCGCCGGCCTCGCTCACCAGGCTGATGGCGCGCGGCACCAGGCGCTCGTTGAGCGTCATCGCGACGCGGTTTGGGCCCGCGGCGCTGACCTCTTGAATCTCGGCCGAAAGTCGCTGCAGGACAGCCTGCTGATCGCCGGAGAAGGTGATCCGCAGCTGCGCCGTAGCGATCCGACGGGTGAGCTCGGCCGGCGTGTCCTGGGCCACGATGCGGCCGTGATCCAGGAAGATGACCTCGTCACAGATGCGGGCCACTTCGTCCATCTGATGGCTGGTGTAGACCATGGATAGGCTGCGCGACGCTTTGAGCGACTCCAACAGGGACATGGTGCGGTCGGCGATGTCCGGGTCGAGCGACGCCGTGGGCTCGTCCATGAGGATGATTTCCGGGTCGTTCAGCAGCGACTTCACCAGGTTCACCCTCGTCTTCTGGCCCGCCGACAGCGTTAGGAAGCGCTGTGGCAGCAGGTCGACGATCTCGAAGTAACCGGCTAGCTCGCGGATCTTCTTCTGGGGCTGCGGCACCGAGTAAAGATGAGCGAACACGATCAGGTTTTCCCAGACCGAGATGCGGCCCTGCAAGGTGTTGAAGGAGGACGCGAAGTTCACCCGCTGCAAGCACATCTGTCGGTGCTGCCGCAGATCCTGGCCGAAGTAGCGGATGCGCCCGCCGTCGGGCAACGTTATGCCGACCAGCATGTGGATGGTGGTCGTCTTGCCGGCGCCGTTCGGGCCGAGCAGGCCCAGCACGCAGCCGCGGGGCACGCGGAATGAGACGCCATCGACAGCGCAGAAGCTGCCGTAGCGCTTGGTGAGATTCTCAGCCTCGAGGACGGGGTCTTGATTCACGATGTCATTCTGAGCCGCGGGCGAAGAACCTTTCGCCGCGACGACGAGGAAGATCCTTCGCCTTGCTCAGGATGACCTGAGGGCTGGCACCTACTCCTCGCCGCCGACGGTCCGCACGTCGAAGCCTTCGGGGCCGACCGTCAGCTTGAGCGTCTTGTCCTTCTGCCACGTGGTCAGCTCGACGGGGCCCTTCCACAGCTCGTAGATGTACTCCAGCGTCTTTTGCGCATAGGCCTGATCGAGCGGCGCCAGGTCGCCCGCGACGTGCTCCAGGAACAGCCGGTCGGCAGTCGCCTCCGTGACGACGATCTTGGGTACTCCGTAGTTCAGCTTGGGAGCGATCAGCGCCTTAATGAGCTGCTCGAGATCGCGGCTCTTGATCTCGATGTTGTCGTCGCCGCCGTCATCCGGATCGGCGTAGCCGTAGGTCATGAGCTTCAGGTCCCGAGCCAGCTCGTCGGTCAGGTAATTTGAGATGAAGGACACGTCGTTGTCCGTCTGGCGTACCTGGAAGAGCTTCTCGCGGCCGGTGATCGGGCTTTCGCCCGCCTCGTGCATCTTGTCCCAGCGCTTCTCGATGTCGTGAAAGATCTTGTAGCCAAGGTAGTAGGGGTTCAGCTGGAAGCGGCCGCCGGGATGGACCACGCCGGCGTGCAGGTGGGCAAAGTCGATGGTCTCGGAGGGCGTGAGGTTGTCGTAGTGCTCCATCGTCTCGGCGTGCCAGTAGCTCGCCCAGCCCTCGTTCATGACCTTCGTCTCGAACTGCGGGAAGAAGTAATAGGACTCCTTGCGGATGATCTCCAGGACGTCCTTTTCCCAGGGCTCGAGGCGCGCATAGTTGGCCAGGAACCACAACAGGTCGCGCTCCGGGTGCGGCGGGATCTTGTCGCCCACGACCTTGCGCTCGACCGACAGCTTCTCGTCGCCGAACAGGTCGGCATACTCGTCCTGATGGACGAGTTTCTCCAGCACTTCTCGCCGCGGGTAGGCCTTGCGTTGAAATCCCAAGTTGGCGTCGATGTGGCGGTCCAGCGCGAAGCCGATGTCCATCAGGTGCTCGACCGCCTCTAAACCCTCCTTATCGATGTACTTATCGATGCGGATGGCGTGGGCGACCGCCTCGTTGACCATATTGCGGTTGCTGTCGCGGAAGCACTCGTTGTTTTTGAAGAAGTCGCAGTGGCCGAAGACGTGAGCGGCGACAAGCATGTTGGCGACGTCGCCGTTGGAGTCCAGCAGGAACGCGTAGCAGGGGTCGTTGTTGAGGACGATCTCGTAGATGCGGCTGAGGCCCATCTCGCCGTGGATCTTCTGGTGGTTGTAGACCTTGCCGTAGGACCAATGATGGGCGCGGGTTGGCAAGCCATAGGCCGCCACCTCATGCATGACGTCCATGGGCACGACTTCGAAGTACGTGTCGAAGATGTCCAGGCCCTCGTCTCGACTCAGCTGCTCGATTTCTTCGAACCGGGCAGCCAAGTCGGTTTTGGTTGGCGTCATGCCGCTGGCACCTTGGCGTCGCGCGTTTTCAGGAATTCTTGGAGGCCGCTGTAGACATCTTCCTTCTGGCGAATCATGACGGTGACGAAGCGCGGGTGATCGAAGTTTTCGAGCTCCTGGTGGAGCGTGCTCATGCGGTAGCCGCCATAGAGCATGCGGCCGTCGCGACCATAGATGCGCTCGTCGATCTCGTTGATCTCGCCGTAGCCGACCATCTGCGTCTCATCCAGCAGCTCGGCGATCAGCTTCTTGCACAGCTCGTTGTCGTCCGTGTAGTTGTCGCCGTCCGAGAAGTGGAAAACGTAGTTGTTCCAGCGCGTCTTGGGATGGTGCTTGCGGATGTCGTCCAGCGCCAGCGCGTAGGCCGACGAACATTTGGTGCCGCCGCTGTTGGAGATGATGAAGAAGTCCTTTTCGGGAACGACCTTGGCCTCGGTGTCGTGGGCGATGAAGACCATCTCGACGTGCTTGTACTTCAGCTGCAGGAACCGCACCAGCCAGAAGAAGAAGCTCTTGGCCATGTACTTCTTGTCGGTGGTCATCGATCCGGAGCGATCCATCAGCAGATAGACCGCGCAGTTGGAGTGGAACTCCCGGTGCTCGTTCCAAACTTTGTAGCGCAAGTCGTCGGTTTGGATATTGGCCACGCGCGGATTGCCGGCGGCGGCGTTGCGCTTGAGGTTCTCCATCAACGTGCGCCGTTTGTCCAGGTTGGACAGCTGGCCCTGCCGACGCAGGTCGTCGAACTGATATGACGTGGTCTTGACCAGCTCTTGGTCCTTCTGCTCCAGCCAGGGCAGCGCAAAGTCCTCGAGCATCATGTTGGTGAGGTCGTCGATCGAGACCTCAGCCTCATAGACTTCCTCGCCGGGCTGGTCGCCGGCCATGCCGCCGGGAGGTCCTTCAGCGGGATCACTGGCGATGACGTCGCCGACCTCGCCCGGGCCCTGGCCGACGCCCTGCCGCTCGCGGTCCTCGCCGTAGCGAAAGCGGTACTGGTCCAGGTATTTGATTGGGATTTTGACCATGCGCTTGCCATCCGAGGTGATGATGGTTTCCTCAGCGATCAAGTCCTTGAGGTTGTTCTTGAGGGCTTCCTTGATCCGCTTGTCGTGGCGGATGGAGTCCTTCAGGCCGCGGCGCCGCAGATCCCAGGGAATGCCGGCGCTGGCCAGGCTCAGCACGAAGGCCATGACAGCCTACTTCTCCCTCGCCAATAGGGAGGACACGTATTTGAGGAGCTCGTTGGCACAGGTGGTGCAGTAGTCCTGGTTCTTGACCAGCGAGTCCACGACCTCGTTGATCTTGCGCAGCTGCTCTTGGTCGGGGTTGCGAGTGCTGACCGTCAGCTTGATCGTGTCGCGCCGCTCATCGAACAGCTGCTTCGCGATGGCTTCTTTGAGCTTCTCGTGGGTCGTGTAGTCGAACTTGGTGCCGGAGCGCTCGGCCACGGCCACCTTGCGGAAGATCTCGTTGCGGAAGGCGTCCTTGCCGGACTCGTCCACCTGGATCTTCTCCTCGATGGAGCGCATCAGCTTCTCGTCGGGCTCGACCTCTTCCTCGGTGATCTTGTCGAGCATCTTGGTTTGATCGAGGTAGGCCTCCACGTTATCCAGGTAGTTGTCCAGCAGCGTCCGGGCTTCGCTCTCGAACGACACGAAGAAGGCCTTCTGCACGTCGTTCTTGGCGATCTCGTCGAACTCCTTGCGTGCGTCGGCGATGAGCCCGCCGTAGCGCTCCTTATCCTCTTTGCCGAAGCCGGAGTGGGAGTCCAGGCCGTCCTTGATCGAGCGCAGCGCGTCGATGGGGTTGACGCAGGTGACGCCGGGGTGGGTCAGCGCGGAGGAGATGCGGTTGATGATGAAGCGCGGCGAGATGCCGTCCATGCCCTCGCGCTCGGTCTGCTCCTTGATCTGCTTGAGGTCTTTCTTGCGGAAGCCCTCGACGTCTTCGGCGCCGTCGTACAGCCTCATCTTCTTGACCAGGCTGAGGCCCCGGATCTTGGGCTCCTCGAGCCGCGACAGGACGGCGAACATGGAGGCCACTTCCAGCGTGTGCGGCGCCATATGCACGCCGCTGACGTTGGCCTGGCGCAGCAGCTTCTCGTAGATGCGCACCTCGTCGGAGATCCGCAGGTTGTACGGCATGCGGACGACGATCATGCGGTCCTGCATGGCTTCGGACTTCTTGTCGCCCATGAACTCCTTGAACTCGGTCTCGTTGGTGTGGGCGATCACGAACTCGTCGGCATAGATCAACGCGAAGCGGCCGGTCTTGATGTTCTTCTCTTGGGACAGCGTCAGGAGGACGTACAGGAACTTCTCGTCCACCTTCAGCATCTCGATGAATTCGATCATTCCGCGGTTGGCGATGTTGAGCTCGCCGTCGAAGCGGTAAGCACGTGGGTCGGACTCGGCGCCGTACTCGCCAACGCGGGCTAGGTCAATCGAGCCGACCAGCTCGGTGATGTCCTGGCTTTTGGGGTCTGAGGGCACAAAGGTGCCGATGCCGCAGCGCTCGCGCTCGGAAAAGAAGATGCGCTTGACCGGCACCTGCCAGATGTCGCCGTCGTATTTTTCGCGCAGGTTGAGCGCGCACATGGGGCACAGCTCGCCCTCGATGTGGATGTTGTGCTCGCGCGCACAGTCCTGCCGCAGCGAATGAGGCACCAGGTGCAGTGGCTCCTCGTGCATCGGGCAGTCGGCTATGGAGAACACCGGGCCCTCGTCCGTCTGGGTGTACTCTTCCAGGCCGCGCTTGAGGTTGATTACGAGCTGGCTCTTACCGGACGAGGGCGGGCCGTACAGCATCAGGATGCGCTTGCCCACGTCGGAGCCGACGCTGGCGGCTTTGAGGTACTCCATCACCTTGGAGATCGCGTCCTCGACGCCGAACAGGTCCTTCTCGAAAAACTTGTAGGTTTCGATGCCCGTTTCCTCGTCGAGCTCGACCCCGTGCGAGCGGACCATGTTGTAAATGCGGGAGTGGGCCAGCTGGGCAATCTGGGGGCTGTCGATGACCTTCTGGAAGTACTCCCGGAAGTTGCCCTCCCAACTGGTGGCGGTGGCGCGCTTAACGTGCGCGTCAAGCATGTCAAAGATGCTTGGATTAGAAGCGGATGAGATCCGAGTAGCCATTACGTTCCAACCTTCTCTGCTCTATCGAGCTGTCAGATTTCTTTTCATGAATCTGCCGGCTCGGTAGTCGCTCGGTCGCCGAGGCGAGATGCGGTTTACGGGGCTGGAGGCCGCTCCGCATTTCGGGGTCAACGGTGGACGATGCGCCTACCGTTACCAGTCCGGTGGATCTTCCATCCTCATCCTGCTCACTTTACTTACCCCTAGCACCGCACTCTCATGTGTGGAGCAGCCAACCGCAAAAAGTGGACCATCGGTTGGGAACGCGAGAGAACTGCTCCAAGATCATGATCGAATGCTAATTCCACAAGATACATCAAGGAAGCGCCATGTCAAGAGGGTTGTTTCGGACAGGAAGCGAGCCGCGATACCTTTGTCGGCTGCGGCCATACGCTGGGCGCAGCATTCGGGCTGTTCGAGCGGAACGTGTGTCGCGAGCATGCTGCGTACCTCTTACCCATAAATACGGATGTTGAGGCCGAAAGGTTGTGAGGGGCTAGTACAAACGGGCTGGAAGCTGGGTCGCCGGCCAGCTATTCATGAGCTTGACGGCAAAACGACCGATGCCGTAGAGTTGACCCCTCGCGGAAGGGCATGGACGCCGGCAACAGCAGCTTCTGGGCCACCTGGCCAGCGCCGGTGCGCAGCCGGAAGCGCATGACCAGCGCGAGTAGGGTGCGTGCGTGAACGGCCTCATGGCGCACCGCGCGGAGCCGCTGCCGGCCCGCCGGCTCGGGATTGTGCGGCCGGCTCGCATCAACCTCGGCCGGGATTTCGGCCTAGGCTACGCTCTGCTATCGCCGGCGCTCGTGTACATGCTGGCGCTAGTTGGCTATCCCTTCGTCTTGGCGCTGTGGTTCAGCCTCAGCAACAGCAGCATCAGTGGCGATGAGGCCCATTTCGTCGGGCTCCGGAACTATATCGGCCTGATGGGCGACTCGGTCTTTCGCTCCAGCCTCAAGAACTCACTCATGTTCGTGTTCGTGGCGGAGATCTTTAAGACCCTCTTGGGCATCGGGCTGGCCTTCGTGCTGCTGCGCAACCTACCCGCGAAGAAGGTAATCCGCGGCTTCCTGATGCTGCCCTGGACAATCCCAGTCTCACTCTCACTGCTTGGTTGGAAATGGATGTTCGACCCTCAGTTCAGCGTAATCAACTACACCGGAGCCCACCTTGGCATCCTGCATTCGCCACTGCCGGACTGGCTGGGCCAGACGCAGTACGCCATCGCGGCCATCCTGACCGTGAACATCTGGCGTGGTTTTCCTTTCGCCGCGGTGGTTATCCTGGCCGGCCTGACGTCCATCCCGCAGGAGATCTTCGACACCTGCAAGATCGACGGCGCCGGCCCGCTCACGCGCTGGCACTACGTGATCACGCCAATCATTGCGCCCATCCTGTTCATTGGGCTCATCTTCGACGTCGTATTCACCTTAGGCGACCTCACCATCGTCTACCTGCTCACCAACGGCGGACCCATCAACACCACTGATATCCTGCCCACGCTGTCATTCCGCGAAGGCGTAAACGGCGGTGACCTGGGGCTTGGTTCGGCTACGGCGTTGTTCCTGTTTCCGTTCTTGTTCGTAGCCGTGTTCGTATTCCTGCGCATGCTGCGCCGGCGGGAGATATAGCCATGGCCAGCAGTGGCGTGGCCCTTGCTGAACCAATAGTGCTGCCAAGGCGGCTCAACTGGCGCAAGGTGGCGTCGCTGACGCGCTCCTACCTGGCGCTCGCCTTTTACTTGTTCATTGCCGTCTTCCCGCTGATATGGATGCTCATGACCAGCCTCAAAGATGACGCCGACCTGGTGGATGCCACGGTGAGCCCGTTCTGGTTCCACAAGCCTCTGGCGTTCAATCACTACGTCTATCTGTTCACCCGGACCAGCTTCGTGCAATGGCTGCAGAA
>DATGVV010000291.1:0-3084 GCA_035299885.1 Chloroflexota bacterium
TGAGCTGCGCCGCATGGGGCGGGAGGACTTCGGCCGTCACTTCCAGGTATGGGGGTCGTGCTCGATCGTGTGCCGTCCCACCGAGAAGGAAGCCATGGACTACGCCCGCTACTACATCATCGAGAAGGGCGACTGGGAGGCGGCCGCCAACCTGGCGCGTATGGGCCGGCCCAGCGCGGCGCCCAAGCCGGGCGAGCCGCTGCGCAGCCCCGGCTGGGGCGGCTACCTGATCATTGGCACGCCAGAGCAGATGGTGGACGCGCTGCAGCGGGTGTCGGCAATGGGCGTCGATGGCGTGGTCCTCAGCTGGGTGAATTACCCCGAGGAGCTGCGGCAATGGATCCGCGACGTGCTGCCACTGATGGAGCAAGCCGGCCTGCGCCGGCCTGCCGCTACGTCTTAGCCAGCGAGACGATCAGCGAGTTGTCGTAGAAGTCGCTGGCCTTAGCGTCCTTGGCTTTCGGATTATCGACGATTGACATGATGTTCTCGATGGCCTTGTCGCTGAAGGCGGGGATCTTGTCCCGCTGCCAGGCTTCGACCACGTACTCGTAGCTGGCCTTGGCGACGTCGTCGTCGGACTTGGTCCACTTGGCCAGGCTCCTGATCATGGCCGGCTCGTTGGCGCGGTTGGTGGCGAACTGCCAGCCCTCGATGTAGGCCTGCAGATAGCGCTTGATGAGGTCCGGATTATTCTTTAGGTAGTCGCGTGTGACGATGATGGCGGCGTGGACCATGGGCTCGCCCAGCTTGGGGCCATTCACCAGCTCGACCAGGCCGGCCTTCTCCATGAGAATCGTCGTCGGTGGCGAGGTCACGCCGGCGGCAGCCTCGCCCTTCTCGAGCACGGCCAGTACGCCCTGAACGGTTCCGGCCGGCTGGTAGCTGACCTGCTTCTCGAGCCCGTAGTGCCGCAGGAAGATTTTGGCGCCCGCTTCCGAGGTTGAGCCGGCGGTGGTGATGGCCACGGCTTTGCCGGCCACTTCCCTGACGTCCTTCACGCCTTTGCCGCCATACAGCGATTGCAGTGGGTAATTAGAGCTGACGGCGATGCCCACCATTGGGGCGCCGGCGAGGACCGAGGAGACCAGCTCATTGCCGCCCGGCGTGCCGAACTGCAGCTCGCCGGCAGTCATGGCCGGGATCTGCTGGGTACCGGCCACCTGGGTGAGCTCAACGTCCAGGCCGTGCCTGGCGTAGAAGCCCTGGTCGATGGCGATGTACATCGCGCCCTGAGCGGCGCTGATCTGGGAGTAGGCACCCTTCACCTTCGTCAGACCGCTAGCCGCCGGCTTAGCCGAGGAGCTCCCCATCGCGTCAGCGGTAGCGGGCGCCGCCGAGCTAGGCGCAGCCGCGGAGCCGCCGCAGGCGGCCAGCAGGAGAATCAATCCGAGAGCAACCGTGAATCTCATGGCGCGGATGGTACATCCGCTAGCATCCTGATCCATGCACGACCTGAAGGACACAACAACGAAAGGAGAAGATTGTGCCTGGTTCGGTTCGCCCGGTTGCCCACGAGCGCGACGGCCTGCTCACGTTCCTGGCTCAGCAGCGCAGCGTTCTGCGCATTGCGGCGCACGGCCTTAGCGAGGAGCAAGCCAGGCTGACGCCAACCGCCGGCGCCCTGAGCATTGGGGGCTTGATCAAACACGCTGCGCGGACGGAGCGCGGCTGGATGGTGGGCACGGTTGCCCAGCGAGACCTGGGCACGCCCCGGGATTGGGAGGCCGAGTTCCGTCTGCAAGAGGGCGAAACGCTGGCGGGCTGGCTCGATACCTACGCAGCGGTTGCCAAAGAGACCGAGGGAATCATCGCGGACATCGCCGATCTCGGCCAGCCGGTGCCGGTGCCACGAAATGTGCCGTGGTTTCCCAAGGACGTCGAAGCGTGGTCGGTGCGGTGGGTGCTGCTGCACCTGATCGAGGAGACCGCGCGGCACGCCGGGCATGCAGACATCGTTCGTGAGTCCATCGACGGTGGGACCGCGTTCCAGCTCATGGCCGCCGCTGAAGGCTGGCCGGCGGGCTGGGACAGCTGGCCCGAAGCGAAGCCTGCGCAATGAACCGGCCCAGCGAGCTGAGCGCTCGGCCAATCCTGGAGATCGACGGCTTTCCCGATTACCGGCTGACAGGACCGGGGACGTTGGGCGGCCGATACATGCGGCTGTTCTGGCAGCCCATCTACGTCGCGGCCGAACTCGAGCGCGGTCGGGCGGCGCCGATTCGCATCATGAGCGAGGACTTCACCCTGTACCGCGGCGAGAGCGGCGCGCCGCAGGTGCTGGCGCAGCGCTGCGCGCATCGCGGAACTCAGCTGTCCACCGGCTGGGTGGAGGGCGACTGTGTGCGCTGCTTCTATCACGGCTGGAAGTACGACGCCAGCGGCCAGTGCGTGGAAATGCCTGCCGAGGACGAGAGCTTCCCGGCCAAAGTGCGCATCCGCAGCTACCCCACCGTGGAGTACCTGGGGCTGATCTTCGCCTACCTCGGCGAGGGCCATGCGCCGCCGCTGCCGCGCTTCCGCACCCTCGAGGAAGAGGGCGTCCTGACCGCCGACAGTTACATCCGCGGCTGCAACGTGTTCAACAACCTGGAGAGCAATATGGACGAGCTGCACGTGGCCTTCGTCCACCGCAACTCGGAGTTCACTAACGTCGGCCTCAACCGCGACCTGCCGACGATCTCCGGCAATGAGACCGAGTACGGCATCGTTAAACACGGCACCCGGTCCGATGGCGTGGTGCGCGTGTCCCACTTCTTCTGGCCAAACGTGCTGTACATCAAGGGCTCGCCCGATCCGAATGACGCCACTGGCTGGACGGATCACGTCGGCTGGCGGGTGCCCATCGACGACTTCAGCCATGTCAGCTTCGTGGTGCAGCTGGTGCACGTCAGCGGCGACGCGGCGGACCAGGTGCGGCAGCGTCTGGATGAGAAAAGGCGCAAGAAGCCAGCCTCCAATGAACCCACGGCCGCGGAGCTGGCCGAGGCCGTCCTGCGAGGCGAGCTGCACACCGACGACCTGGCTCACCGGCCGGACATCGTGAACATCCAGGACTACGTCGCCCAGGCGGGCCAGGGCCGC
>DATGVV010000292.1:0-8344 GCA_035299885.1 Chloroflexota bacterium
GGTGCCCTATCCGTCGGCCTCGAACCGGCTCGACTACGAGCTGGAGCTGGGCTGCGTCATCGGCCGCGAGGGCAGCAACGTGCGCGAGGCAGACGCGCTGCCGTACATCGCGGGCTTCACCATCTTCAACGACTGGAGCGCCCGCGATCTGCAGTTCGACGAGATGCAGGCGCGGCTCGGCCCGGCCAAGGGCAAGGACGCGGCCACCAGCCTGGGCCCGTGGCTGGTAACCACAGACGAGCTGGCGCCGTTCATCCGTGACGGCCGCCTGCAGGTGCACTGCACGCTGCGGGTGAATGGCCAGCAGTGGATGGACGGCCATGGCGGCGGCATGCATCACACCTGGGGCTCGTTCATCGAGCGCGCCTCGCGCGACAGCCGCATCGTGCCGGGCGACGTGTTCGGCAGCGGCACCGTCGGCGGAGGCACCGTGGGCGAGGCCATCCGCAAGGGCTACCCGGCGCGCTATCTCCAGCCCGGCGACATCGTCGAGATGGAGGTCGAGGGCATCGGCGTGCTGCGCAACACGCTCGGCCCGAAAGTGGACGAGGACGCCGGGTACCGCTACCAGGCCCCGCCCATGAAGGAGAACTGGCCCTAACCCGACGAGGGCGGGACCCCGTGCCGCGGCAGCGGCGACGACTTGAGCGGATTGGGCGGTGTGTACTCGATGTGCTTGTCCTTCCAGTCGTCCAGCAGCGAAAGGGCGATCTGGGCCAGCTCGTTGTGCTTGTGCCACTCCAGGTTGACCCTGATCTTCCACAGCGGCATGCCGCCCGTGGCCATCGCGGTGAAGGCCGCCTCGCGGCCGTCGATGGCCGAGGCGGTTGCGTCGTTCAGCAGGTGCAGCAGCCCCGCACGCTGCCGGGCGGTATAACCCCCGCCCTCATAGTTGGGCGCGACGGCGGGACCGAGCTCCGGATCTTCCAGGTCCTGCAGCGTCGGCGACAGCATCGAGCCGTAGCCAGCTAGGTTGCGCACGGTCTCCGCGATCCGGGCGCGCGCCTGCATACCGTACACCGTGCCGGTGATGATGTGCATCAGGTCCGGATGCAGCGCCTCGGTGGCTTTGGCCCTGCCGTCGGCGCAGGCCGCCCGGAGCGCGGTGCGCATCGTCTCCGCCTGGATGATGATGTTGGCCAGGTCGTCCTGCACGCCGGGCACGTTCTGCAGCCCCTGCATGTGCGTCACGGCCAGTGCCAGGCCGATCAGGAACTCGGCGTGAGCGAGCTTGCGGGTGAGGTGGTGGAACGTCGCCCAGTCGAACAGCTGAAACATGTAGACGTTGCAAAAGTCCATGTCGCGGTAGGCGAACACGTTCTCCCAGGGGATGAAGGTGTTGTCGAAAACCACTGCGCAGTCGAGCTCGTCGAAGCGTGAGCTGATGGGATACGCGAAGCGGTCGTCGCTCGTCACGGACGGCTTGCGCGCGAGGATCTTGACGCCGTCCGCGCCGGCGGGGCAGGCGAACCACACCGCTCGCTCGGGCGTGGTGATGGGCGGCGTCGTGGGCGTAACCAGGATGTCGTCCACGTAGCACATCGAGGTGCCCAGGCCGAGCGAGCCGCTGACCGTGATGCCGCCGTCCGTATCCTTGACGACCTTCGGGGTGACCCGCTCCGGCGGCGGCCGGAAGCGATCGGTCTGGGCCGGCGCGAACGGCGCCGTCACCAGCCGCCCTTCGCGCTGCACGCGCTCGCGGTAGGCGTCGATCGCGCCGGTCCGCTCCTTGGGGCCGCCGGCGTGGATGGCGTCCCGCACAGCCAGCAGGATGCAGTGGGCCTCTACGGGCGTGTGCGTGATCTGGCCGGCGTTGCGCACGGCCCACTCGCGAATCGTCTCCTCCAAGCGCCATAGGTCGTCGCTGCTGGTGGGGATCACCAGTCCGGCTGAATCGTTACCGTCCGGCGCCAGCAGCTTGTCGGCCCAGGCGGGGTCGCGGTGGGCGTCGTACCAGACGGCCAGCGCGTCGACCACCGCGCGCGTCGCCGGGTGGGTGCTGACGTTGGCGATGCGCTCGCCGGCCATCCAGACGCGGCGGCCATCGTCGCGGCTCTCCTTGAAGTCAGCGCCCGTCCTGAAGGTGGTGTGAAGGGGCATTGAGCGCTAGTCGCGCGGCGCGTCCGGGTGGCGGACGCGGCTGTAGGGCGTCCCGAGGCGGACCCAGGCTTCGGCCATGGCGATGGCGCAGCCAAGGCCTTCGAGCACTGGCACGCCGATCGCGTCGGCGTACTCCTGAGCGGGAAACTCGATGGGCGACATCGACATGCCGTGGCAGACGATCAGCTCGGCGCCCGTGTCGCGCACCAGCCGCTTGCCCTCGCTGACGAAGCGGTCGAACAGCTCCTGCCGGCGGCTGGGCATGTCGGCGTTGGACATCTCCGCCGCGCCCCAGCCGCAGATCATGTGGTCGAAGCCGTAGGCGCGCGCCTGCTGGCGCATCTTGGCGTGCCCGCTGGAGCGATAGCTGATAACGCCGAACTGGTTCACCATGATGGCGGCCATGGCATAGGTCGCCTGGGTCTGGCCGACGATCGGGATGCTGCAGCGCGAGCGGGCGATCTCCACGCCGAAGTCGATCATGCCGAAGGGCGAGCAGGCGTCGTAGCCCTCCTTCTCGCCCTCGATCAGCCGCTCGGCGATGCGGATGTGGTTCTGGGCCAGGTCATAAGCGGTGGCCTCGCCGCCGCGGCTCATGGGATGAAAGCCGGAGCGCTCGGCCGGGAAGCCGACCTCGACCTGTGTCTGAGGCGTGCTGAAGGACTGCACGCGCTCGATACGCCGCTGCTCGGCCTCAGCCGGATAGACGCCCTTCGCCGTAGGTAAGACCACAAGGATTCGCATAGCGGCAGCAGTATAAGCTGGCGGCGTGACGCTCATCGAGCAGCTGGCAGAGTGGGTCCTGGCGTTCGACGTGGATCGCCTGTCCGAGACCGCCGTCCGTCACGCCAAGCTGCTGCTGCTCGATTCGATTGGCTGCGGGCTGGCGGCGCGGGAGGACGAGGAGTTCCGGGCGGTGGCGCGGGTTGTGGAGCAGTTGGGCGGCGTGCCCGAGTGCACGGTGCTTGGCTCCGCGGTGCGCACTTCGGCGCCCAACGCGGCGCTGGCCAATGGGGCGCTGATCCGCGCGCTGGACCTGAACGACGCCTATTGGGGCCCGAACCGCGGCGGCCATCCCAGCGACAACATGGCCACGGTGCTGGCTGCTGCCGAGCGCAGCGGCGCCTCTGGCCGCGACGCGATCGCCGCCATCGTGGCCGGCTACGAGATCGATGGCCGCCTCCGTGACCTCGCCGTACGCGACGGCAACTTCGATTATGTGACCTATCTCGGGCTCGCGGCTTCAGCCACGGCCGGCCGGCTGCTGGGGCTGGATCGCGAGCGCCTGGCCGACGCTCTGGCGCTGGGGGCAACGTACTCGCCGGCGTTGGGTGTGGTCCGCGGCGGTCACATCTCGGCCGCCAAATGGCTGGGCAGCGGACTGGCCGGCCATGTGGGTATGCTGGCCGCCTTGCTCGCCGCCGAGGGCCTGTCCGGCCCGCGCGGCGTCCTGGACGACCGGCACGGCTGGGGCGAGGTGGTCCTGCCCGGCGCCGATCTCGCTCGGTTGGTCGCGCTGGCGGACAGCGACTTCCGGATCGAGCACGCCAGCATCAAGGCCTACCCGTGCGTGATGACCTCGCAGGCGGCAGTCGCGGCCGCGCTCCAGGCTCGCGCGGGACTGACGGACTCAGCCACTGAGGTGGAGCGTATTGACGTGCGCATGGCCGACATCCCGATGGTCCGCTCGCACGCTACTAATCCTCAGCGGCGCTATCCGGCCAGCCGCGAGACGGCCGACCACAGCATGCACTTCCTTATCGCCGTGGCGCTGCTCGACGGCGAGCTGACGCCGCGCCAGTTCGAGCACGAGCGCTGGCGCGATCCCGAGGTGCTGGCCGCCATGGATCGCATCCATATCGAGCTCGACCCGGCGCTGGCCCGCTACACGGACACGTTCCCGTGCTGGCTGCGTATTAGCCTGCATTCCGGCGAGAGCAGCGAGGCAGACGTGCCTTACGCCCCTGGCCACCATCATGGTGGCGGCATGACGGCCGAGGTCGTCGGCGCCAAGTTCGATGCCTACGCGCCGGGGCGGCCTCGGGTGAAAGACTTCATCCTCAACCTGGAAAGCGCCTCGAGCATCCGCCCGCTTATGGCCCTGGTGGCGTCGTGATGCGGTAGGAGGAGGTGTACACCGAGTCCGGCATCTGGAACGTGCCGCCTACCTTCGCCAGCTCCTCCTGGAAGTGCTTGCGGATGTAGGGGTCCTCGTTGGGGTAGTCGATGTTGCCGCCGCCCTCCTCGAGGTTGACGTTGACGTGGACCACCTCGTCGCCTGGATCCCCGGTCTCCGGCTTGGGGCGAGGTCCGCCCCAGTAGTTGATCAGCCGGAAGCGGTCCCTGGCCACGCCGAAGTGCTGGTGGAACCAGGTCCCGCCGCCGGGGGCCGCGGTGACCAGCCCGCCGTCCTTGTAACGCTGCTCGCGCACCAGCTCGCCCTTGCCGGCCTCCCAGGGGCGGACGCCCAGCGACTGCGGCCAGCAGACAGAGTAGCCCTGGCCCTTGAGGCAGACCAGCACCGCCTCCGATGAATGCCCGTGGCCCGTTGAGTAGCGCCCGGCCGGATACTCGGCGATGAAGCCGTTGCGCTGGTGCTCCAGTCCGCGGAAGCCGGGCTCGATGCGGCGGTAGCCCGGCGCGCGCTGATTGTCCAGCGGCAGGTCGCAGTTGATGATGTCCGGGTAGACGTTGCTGCGCAGCCAGGCGCGCTTGTCCATGGGATGGGGGATGAGCTCCTGGCCGGGCTTGAAGAAGTCCTCGTCGTCCTCGTGGAAGCCGGTGGGGTATTCCGAGGGGTTCTCGAAGATGAACTGCCTGTTGGGGTAGATGTCCATGACGGGCGGCGCGTTGGTAGCGGCCAGCAGCAAGGCCGGGCTGGAGCCGGCGTTGATCAGCCGGTGCCAGGTGTTGAGCGGCGCCCGAAAGAGGGTGCCCGGCTGCCACTCGAACACCGCCTTCTTGCTGCTGCCCTCGCGCCACACCTCGGTGGTACCGCGGCCCTCGAACACGATGAAGAACTCTTCGTACAGGTGCTTCTCGGGGTTGAGCACACCGGCGGCCGGCACTTCCAGAACGTACATGCCCTTGATGCCGAGCAGCCCGTCCAGCGCGATGAAGCTGCCGCGCCCGCCCAGCCGCTTCCACGGGCCGAGCGTCAGGTCGCGGAGGTCGTACACGCCGATGCCGCGGTAAATCGGAATCTCTTCCTCCCGCATGAACACTTCGTAGGGCGTGGGCGGCCGCGGCACTCGCTGGAAGCCGGCGATGTGCCGCTCGTCGGTAGGCGATTCGAAAGCCATGTGTCCTCCTATCCGGGTGTCATCCTGAGCGAAGCGAAGGACCTTCACGGTGGCCGCTTCGGCGGAAGGTCCTTCGGCCTTGGGCCTCAGGATGACATGTAAAAATTAGCCGGCTCGCTCGGCCGCGGCTTCGATGTCGCTCACCACGTCGACGTCTCGCAGGCCGGCGGCGAGGTTCGCCGCGCCCACGTGCTGACCCAGGCAGACGCCCGGCCGATGCGAGGCCCGGGCATAGCCGTCGGCCACGTAGGCGGCCGATTTTTCGCCGTGGGTGACCACCCGGGTGATGCGCAGGTCCTCCATCTCGGCCATGGCCTGCATAAGCGCCGCCGGCACGAGGAAGACGTGGCTCACGCCATAGCCTCTCATCATCTCGGCAAACACGCGGGAGCCGGTCATTTCAGGCATGGCTGCCATGATAGTCCCTCTCCCACCGCGGTGGGAGAGGCTAGGGAGAGGTTCCTAGGCGATCAGTCGCTCGCGGGCCAGGCAGCGCTCGATGATGCTCAGCACCTTGACCCCGTCCAGATGGTTGAGGCCGCGCACCAGCAGGTTGTCGGTGCTGGTGGTGCCACTGATCTGGAGGTCGAATCCGGCTGAGCCGGGCAGCAGCGCCGCGCGGGCCATGCGCTCATAGGGCAGCGTCATCTTGACGCGGTGCTGGTATTTCCAGATCTCCCATTCGAGGCCCTGGTCGGTGACGACCAGCTCCCGAAGCCACCAGTAGGTCATTCCCAAGCACTGGGTGCGCATCAGGATGTTGGCCGGACGAAAGTCGATGCTGCTCCTCAAAGGGGCTTGTTTCGGTGTCCGGTGAAGTACGAGCACACTTGAGTGTCGGCAGACTGAGCTTGCTTACTTAGGGGCGGCCTTGTCGCTTATCATCAGGGCGCTGTTCGGAAGGAGAAAGCAAGTGGCCGATCTGAGAGACGTGGGCACGCCCATCACGTACACCGAGGACAACGACATCCTGCGCGGCGTCCGCGCCTGGCGCTCCGAGCGCATGGCCAGCGCGCATGAGCCGCGCGACGATGCCGAGCGGCTGCTGCTGGCCGGCTGGCTGGGCTACCGCGGCCGGGAGGAGATCCGTGAGATTGTTGGCGCCGCCAACTACGCCATGGCGCATTTCGACATGGACATGGAGTGGCGTCACATGATCGCCGACCACATTGCCGAGGAGTGCAGCCACGGCTGGAACTTCATCCAGCTGGCCAACAAGCTCGACTCATCCAGGGACCACACCAAAGACGACGACTTCGCCCAGAGATACGGGCTGGAGGATCGCGCCGGCCATCGGCGCGTACTGCAGCGCGACTTCCTGAGCTACCTGTTCGCCGGCAACCTATGGGTCTACGGTCACGTGACGGCCAGCTGCCGCATCCCGCTGCTCAGCTCGCGGCCGGTGGTCCATTACCAGGTCACGGACCAGCTGGCCGGCGAGGAGGAGCACCATTTCGTCATCCTCCAAAAGATCCACGATTACGTGTGGGAGCTGATCGACCGTTACGGCGAGAGCTACGTGCGTAAGCGCATCGCGGAAACCGACGCGGAGGCGCTGGACAACCGCTCGCGCACGCTGTGGGATCCACCCACGCGCGAGTTCCTGCTGAAGCACATGGGCTGCTCGCTGGAGATGGCGCCGCTGTTCTTTGCCTGGCGCGAGTACATGTACCTGAACGTGCTCGGCTTCCCGCCGGAACCCGTTACCATCCGCGAGTGGCCGGCCGGGTTACCTACCGAGATGCCGGTGGCGGCGTAAGCGCAGTCACACCCGAGCGGGAGCTCGTCGTCCACAACTGGATGGGGCAGGCCGCCGCGCAGGTCCACGAGGGTTGGATCAGCGTGGCTCGGCTCAGCGAGCTGCGCGAGAGCCAGCCCCGGCCGGCGGACATCCTGGGCCACCCGGTCGTGCTGGTGCGGCTCGGCGGCGCGGTTCACGCCGTGGACGGCTACTGCCCACACCGCGGCATGCTGCTCACCGACGGCAAGCTCTCGGGCACAGCTCTGCGCTGCCTGTGGCACGGCTTCCAGTACGACGTCCGCTCGGGCGAGATGGTCTGGCCCGAGCCCTGCGCCGAGCAGGTGCCGGTGTACGCGACGCGCGTTCGCCGCGGCCTCGTCCAGGTCCGCGTGCGCTTAGCGGAATGAGCCTCTCCCTAGCCCTCTCCCAGAGGGAGAGGGAACTTAGGCTGCCTCCTCTTTGTAGAGCCCCAGGGCCTGCAGGGTTGGAAAGTCGTTGATCGAAAACAGGATGGCGTCCTCGCTGGCTGATGGGTTGGCGTGCTCGTGTAGGGCCCAAGCCGGCAGGGTGAAGATGCTGCCCTTGGTCCAGTCCAGCGGTTTGCCGTCGACCACCGTGACGCCATTGCCCTGGGCCACGTAGTACACGGCGCTGCCGGTGTGGCGGTGCGCTTTCAAGCGCTCGCCCGGCCGGATCAGCTGCGCCCAGCAGCCCATCGATGGCAGCGCTGAGCGGCCCGTCTGGGGATTGGTGTACTCGAGCGCGACGCCGTCATGGGGACTGCCTGCCTCGTCCCGCATGCCCATAAGCGCGGCGTGGGTCTGCGCCCACGAGTACAGCAGCAGCGGCGACGCGCCCGCCTTCTCTTTGACCCAGGTCGGGTTCAGCGCCGCATGGCCGTGGAGCTGGCGCGAGGCGTTGGCGGGCCGGCTGTCCGGCACCTGCCGCTGCTCGTACATCTGGAAGAAGATGGCGTCCAGCGTGAGCACCAGCGGCACGTCCAGGCCGTCCATCCAGGCCACGGTGTCCTTGCCCTCGTTGCCGTGGTCGTGCCAGCCCCAGCTGGGCGTCAGGATCAGATCGCCCGGCTCCATGTAGACGCGCTCGCCGTCCACTTTGGTGTATGCGCCGGAGCCCTGCATGATGAAACGGATAGCGGTCGGCGTGTGGCGATGGGCGCGGGCCACCTCGCCCGGCAGCA
>DATGVV010000293.1:0-5753 GCA_035299885.1 Chloroflexota bacterium
GTTCCGGCCGTTCGAGGCGCCGCTGCTCAAGGCCAAGCCATCCGAGTACATGGCCTGCGGGCGGGTATTCGTATCCTGCGAGCCGGAGGAGAAGACGCTGCGCTACGTGCCCGAGTTCTTCCATGAGGACAACGTCCTGTACGCCTCCGACTACCCACACTGGGACGGCAACTTCCCCGAGACCGTATCCACGCTGGCCAACCGGACCGACATCAGCGACACGCTCAAGCGCAAGATCTTCTTGGACAATCCGACGCGCTTTTACGGCATGAAGGCCGACCCGGCGGATTACGGCGCCGGACGGGAAGCAGTCGCCGCTAGATAGGGTTAGGCCGCGAGCACCAGGTGCTCGAAGGTCTTGTCCTCCATCACGTCGTCCAGGCCCCAGCGCTCCATCTGAGCGAGCAGCTCATGGTACTTGTCCATGGAATAGGGCTGATGGACGAAATGCTCGCCCTCATGGAACTTGACGTAGTCCCACTCCCGGTCGTGGAACTCGGATGGAATGCTGTAGTGCCACAGGTGGAGGTATCTGGAGGCGTCCCGCTGGAGGTCTTGCTCGGCGCGCTCCAGAACCCGGAAGTAAGCATCCAGGAGTGCCGGATCCATGTCGGGCGGCGTCCACCATAAGGTGTTGAAGGTGCCGGCGATGACCCTCTTGAGGCCAACCTGCTCGGCCATAGAGATCTGCGGGTCGAGCAGGTTGGCGGCCGGCATCTCACCTGACAGGAGGACCTGCAGACGCGTGCCAAAACCGCCAACGTTTACGCAGTTGATCTGTTCGATCGGCAGATGCTTCTCCAGGCAGAGCGGGGCCGAGAAGTGGCTGCCGGCGCGCAGGCCAACGCCGATGGGCACGCCGGCCAGGTCCTGGGGCCTATTGATGGGCGAATCGGCGGGCACGAAGATGGCGTTGCGGGCGATGCCGTAGGCGGCGGCGCTGAACTTGCCCATGCCCGCACCGGCATTGGCCACGCTGCCCCAGGCGCAGGCATTGGTGACAGCGCCCTCGCCCTGCAGCATCGGCTGGTCCTGCGGGCGGCCCTTGTACGGCTCCGCCTTGTAGCTGTAGACGTTCTTGATGGTGTCCCACATGTACTCGGCCTCGATGCCTTCGTCAGCCCAGTAATTGCCCTCGAGCGCGATCCACTCGTGCAGGCGCATGCCAGTGGGGTAAAGCTTCAGCTTCCGCATGGCGACATTATGGCCCTATAGTGGTTCGCGTGATTAGGAAAGTAGCCGTCCTCGACGACATCCACCAGGTCTTCGACGTGGATCCAGCCATCAATCGCCTACGACAGCGATTGCCGGTTGACGTGTTCACCGAGCACCGGCTCGTGGAGCGGCTGCGCGACTACCAGGCCTTCATCGCGCTGCGCGAGCGGACCAAGTTCGACGCCGCGTTCTTCGAGGCGTTGCCCGAGCTGGAGCTCATCTCTCAGACCGGCCACCACGTCTACCACGTGGACATGGAGGCGGCGACCAAAGCGGGCGTGCTCGTAGGCCTCGGGCTGGGCGCAGCCGGGCAAGGCTTCTCGACGGCCGAGCTCGCCATAGGGCTGATGCTGGCCATCCTGCGCCGCATCCCGCAGACGGACCGCGGCATCCGCAAGGGCGAATGGCCGTTGGTGCTGGGTCGCACCCTCAAGGGCAAGCGGCTGGGTATCCTGGGGCTGGGCCGCGTAGGCAAGGAGGTCGCGCGGCTGGCGTTGGCTTTCGGCATGGACGTGGCGGCCTGGGGGCCAACGCTCACCCCCGAGCGCGCTGTCGCGTCCGGCGCCAGCTACATGGATCTCGACCAGTTGCTCGAGGCCTGCGACGTCGTTTCGATCCACCTCACGCTGTCCGATACCAGCCGCGGGCTCATTACCGAAGAGCGGCTGCGGCGCATCGGCCCCAACAGCTGGCTGATCAACACCTCCCGCGGCGCGATCGTAGACGAAGCGGCCCTTGCCCGCGTGCTGCAGGAAGGCGAGCTAGGTGGCGCCGCCCTGGACGTATTCACTCAGGAGCCGCTGCCGGCTAGCTCCCCGCTCACGAAGCTGGACAACGTGGTCCTGACATCGCACCTCGGCTGGCCGGCCGACGACACCTACCGCCTTATGGCAGCAGGCACCGTGGAGCTCATCGAGGCCTATATCGACGGCACGTATGACAAGGGCCTCAACCCGGAGGCGCTACACCACCGAGCCGGCTAAACCTCGCCCGTGACGAGCTTGGGCAGCCACATGTCGAGGACGGCAGGGCGACCCTCACGGACGGCATCGAGGCCGCGGCGGATGGCGGCCGAGACCTCGTTGGGGTCGGTCACCTTCTCCCCGTAGGCGCCGCTGGCAGCCGCCTCGCCCGAGTAGTTCGGGCACGGGTCGAACCAGCCGCCGGTGTAATCGCCGGCCTTGACGGCGTAGCCTTCGGGATAACCGCGCTGGACCTCGAACGTGCCGGTACGGTAGCCGCGGTTGTTGTAGATGATGAACAGCACCGGCGCCTTGTGGAAGGCGGACGCCCAGACCGTCACCTGCGGGTTGGCGAACATCCACGAGCCATCGCCCACTGCTGACACCACGATGCGGTCCGGCGCGGCAACCTTGGCGCCAACCGCCGCCGGTCCGGCCCAGCCGATAGCCGAGCCCCCGGTGCCGATGAGCGTGCCCGGCTCGGAGCGGTTGAACAGCGAGGAATCGCACAGCTCATGGCTGATAATCGCGTCCTGATCCAGCGTCTGCCCGATCTGCTGACTCAGCCAGGCTGAGCTGATGATGCCTTTGGCCCGGTCCGCCTCAGCCGCATCAACGGCGGCCCTGAGGCGCTGCCGGCCTTCTTCCAGGTAGCGCTGCAGCCGGTCCTCGCACTGCCGCTTCTGTTCAGAGGTCATGATCGAGCGCAGCTCCTCGAGCAGCGCCGGAATGGCTTTGGTGGTGTCGGCGGTGATGGCCAGGTTCGCGGGGAACTCGTAGATGGCGGTCATGCGATGCACCGGATCGATGCCGATCTCGATGATCTTGACCTCTGGGCCCGGGTTGAACTGGCCGGGCATCCAGGGCGCCCATACGTCCAGGTTGAGGATGCAATCGGTATCAGCTGGCGTGGGATGGTTGCCCACGTAGCCGCGCTGCAGCAGGTGATTGCCGGGGATGTTCACCCGGTAAGGATCGTGCATGACGCGGGCGCCAAGCGTCTCGGCCAGCTCCACCAGCCCGGCTACGGCCTCGGTGTAGCGGCCATGGCGCGAGACGCAGATCAATGGGTTCTTGGCTTCCAGGAGCCACTCGGCGGCCTGGCGCAGAGCGGCCCGATCGGGAGCTGCTGTTTGCGCCGCCGGCAAAGCGTCCCGAAGCGGGAACGTCGCGCTCTGGATGGGGTGCATAGCTGCCTCGCGCGGGACCGCCAGGTAAGCCGGGCCCTGGGGCTCGCTGAGCATGATCTGGCAGGCGCGGGTGACCACCAGGCCAGCGTTGTCGTACGTGGCCAGCTTGTGGTCCCAGCGCATGTACTGGCGCAGGATCATGCCCTGATCGGGAATTTGCTGGCACCACTGGATATGCGAGTTGCGGGCGCCCGGCACGCTGCCGGCTTCGGCTGACGGCGGGTACCCGGACATCAGAAGCACGGGGTAATGGCCGCGGTCGGCATTGTGGATGGCGCCACCGGCGTTGATCATGCCGCACTCGACGTGTGACGCGGTGGCCGAGGGCCGGCCGGTGATAGCGGTTTCGGCACTGGCAGCGGCGAGCGCAGCCTGCTCGTGGGTCATGGTCATGACCTTTGGGGTCGGGCGGCCCAGCGCCTGGTGCTTAATCGCGATCTCCTGGATCCAGCCAATCTCCGAGCCGGATGTAAACCAGATGTGGTCGACGCCATTGAGCTTGAGCGAAGCCATGAGGGCCTCGCCAGCCTGCTCGGCGGGCAGCGAGTAGTTGCGGCTGGCGGCGCCGGTGGTCGTAGGCCGCTCGAGAACGGTGCTCATGAGGCAACTCCTGTGTGCGAAGGCTGCACTATTATGCCTCCGCCATGCCAATCGAGCGTTTTCAACCGGACAGCCTGCCAAAATCCACGCTGTACTCGCCGGTGGTTCGCACCGGCAGCGTCATCTACGTGGCGGGCCAGGTGGCGCAGGACGACCACGGGGAGATCGTTGGCCGGGGGGACTTTCGAGCGCAGGCGGACCAGGTCATGGCCAACCTGCAGCAGGCGCTGGCCGCCGCCGGAGCCGGGCTAGAGCACCTGGTGCGGATCACTATCTACCTGACGGACGCCCGCTACCGGGACATCATGCGCGAGGTCACTCGCGACTATCTCGGCGCCGCCCTGCCCGCCAGCACCTTGCTGGTTGTGTCGGCGCTCGCCCGCCCCGAATGCCTGCTCGAGATCGACGCGATAGCAGTGCTGGATTAGGCGCTTAGTATGCTGTCTGCTGAATGGAACTCGACGCTCTCGAAATCGAGGAGCCGCTGGACGATCCGGCATATGCCGCTGCGCGTGAGTTCTCATTGAGCTGCTCGGCTGAGCCACTGCCGTCGCGGGAAGCGATCATCGCCCGCTTGCGTGAGCTAGAAGCCTGGGGCGTGGACCTAAGCTTGGTCCGCGCCAGCCTGGACATGACTCCTACCGAGCGCCTGCAGCAGAACGAGGGGATCGTTAAGTTCGCTCGTTCGGTCCGAATTCTAGGCCCAACGCCAGCCAAAGCCGCCGGGTAGCGTCCGTGCCGCCAACGGATAACCTAGTGCGGCCTGTGTTGAAGCTTCTCCATGAACACGCCGTGGAAGCAGTGGTCATCGGCGGAATCGCGGCCGTCGCGCTGGGTGTCCCGCTTACCACCTTTGACGTTGACGTTTGCTATGACCCCGATCCGGCGAACATCGAGCGCCTCATAAGCGCCCTCAGAGCGGTCAGCGCACGGCTGCCAGTAGCACGAATGAGCGACGAAGAGGCCCGAGCCCTTCCGTTTCAGATCGAGACCCGGACATTCCGCGACAACGAGATGCTCACCCTACGGACTGATGTGGGCACCCTCGATTTGCTCAAGATCGTGCCGGGCGTAGGCGACTATTCCGCCGTCGGGGCGGCATCCGTCGAAGCCGCAGTATTCGGCATCCGGTTTCTGGCTCTCGATCTGCCGGCATTAGTCGCCAACAAGCGTGCGACGGCCCGCGCCAGAGACATCGCTGCCCTGCCGCTGATCGAGGCTACCCTTCGCGCCCGGGAACTCGAGGAAAAGCGCTAGGCGCGCTGGCCTGCGGCCTCGATTGCTTGCCGGGCGTAGACGGTGGCGATGTGGCGCTTGTAGTCAGCGGTGGCGTACAGGTCGTCGTCGGGATCGGTGCCTTCGGCGGCGCGCGCGGCCGCGGCGGCGATGGCGTTGGCGTTGAGGGGCTTGCCCGTGAGGGCCGACTCGACGGCGCTGACGCGGACCGGCTTGCCGGCCAGGCCGCCAACCACCACGCGGGCAGAGGCGCAATGGCCGGATCCGTCCTTCGTCAGCGCGGCGCCGCAGCTGACCACCAGGTAGCCCGAGGCGGGGTGCGGGAACTTGGCGTAGGCGCTGGCCGGGGCAAACGGAACCTGGACCTCCGTCACCACCTCATTGGGCTCGAGCACCGTAGTGAACAGATCGACGAAGAAGTCATCGGCCGCGACACTGCGAGTGCCGTTGGAGCCCGCTAACGTGAAGCTAGCGCCCAGCGCCAGCAGGATCACCGGGTAGTCGGCGTTCGGGTCCGCGTGGGCCACACTGCCGCCGATGGTGCCGCGGT
>DATGVV010000294.1:0-1549 GCA_035299885.1 Chloroflexota bacterium
TGTCTCTGAGGCGTATTTCCCCAAGCAGAATTCTCAGAGCGGCGGCACGATTTACATCTACCTCTTTGGACGCGGCAGGACGCCGCACCAGATCGCCTGCGACTTCGGCCATGAGGAGCTTTTCCAATTTCTCATGCAGCACAGCCCCGAAGAGGTAAAGCTGCAGCAAGCGTGTGATCTTGGCGACGAGGAGATGTTTCGCGCCTTGCTGGCCAGCCGTCCGAATTGGGTCGCAACACTATCGGATGACGACCGCCGCCGGCTTACCGATGCTGCCCAAAACAACAATACCGATGCGGTGCGGCTCATGCTGGCAGCGGGCTGGCCGGTGGACACCAGAGGCGAATATGACATGACGCCGCTGCAGTGGGCGGCGTGGCATGGCAACGCCGATATGGTCCGGGAGATCCTGCGCTATCATCCCCGGCTCGAATTGAAAGACAACGATCATGGAATCACGGCCCTGGGCTCGGCGCTTCATGGCTCCATGAATGGCTGGCATCGCGATAGCGGAGATTATGTCGCGACGGTCGAGGCGCTGCTTCGTGCGGGAGCGAAGGCGCCAGAGGTGACCGACGATCTGGAAGCCAGCGATTCGGTCCGCGATCTGCTGCTGCAATATGCGGGAGGCCTGTAGAGGGGAGCAAAACGTATGCGAATCTTGAATATTTTGAGCGGAGTTGCCGTCCTGATCATCACACTGGGCTTCGGAGCACATCTGCTGCATCACATCTTTGTTCAGGCATCTCACCAAGCTATCCAGGGCCCTGCTGTTTGGGCGGGCATAACCGCCGTCGTCGTCGTGGGGATCTTCTCGTCTATCGGAGGCTGCAGCCTCCTGAGGCGCTGACGATGATTTCGCCACATCCATTGACCTGGGAGCGGAGGATCGGAAATTCGGAAGTTAGCACGATTTCAGTTTGCCGTTGACAACCCTTAGATTGACAACCTCAGAAAGGACTAGTTATGCCTCCAACATTTGCGAACGGTAAGATCTGCTACATCGAAATGCCAGCTACCGACGTTGCACGTTCGGCCGATTTCTACCAGCGGGTCTTCGGCTGGAACGTCCGGAAACGCGGTGACGGTAGCACCGCCTTCGATGATACGGTCGGTGCAGTGAGCGGCACCTGGGTGCTGGGGCGGCCGCCCGCCTCGACGCCCGGCCTGCTGTTTTACGTCATGGTTGACAGCGTGGCCGCGACGGCTGATGCCGTCGTTGCCAACGGGGGCGAGATCGTGCAGCCGATCGGCGCGGATGCGCCTGAGATCACTGCCAGGTTCCGCGACCCGGCAGGAAACGTGGTTGGCTTGTACCAACAGCCTGTTTGACGCAGCACGGCTCAGCAAGCCCCCGGATCTTGCTCGAAAAATGTTCTTTGGACGAACTGCAGATGTGGCCGCCGGCAGTGCCTTTGGCAATCGCTCCCCAAGTCACGGGCTAACCGGAAGGCCCACTACCTTGGATCAACCACGTTGCCCCCAGGCCTCGCGAGGATTTACGATAAATAGTGATGTCTATGAAGCCCCAACAGGTCCTGCGGCACCC
>DATGVV010000295.1:0-2050 GCA_035299885.1 Chloroflexota bacterium
GATCAGCAGCAGGCGCTGCCCGATGTAGATCAGGGTACCCCGTGTCATCTAACCACTGAGACCTCTCTAAACGGATAGGGGGCCCGTTTCTGGAACGGGCCCCCCAATCATAAGCCGGATTTACCGAGGTCTATCTAGTGCTTGAGGATCTTGATCCCCTGCCAGTTGAAGTCGTAGAGCGAGTTGAAGCCGGCGCCCTTGACGTAGGTGTGGGTGAAGTAGGTCTGGGTGCCGTAGAAGAGGTTGGCGTCGGTGTTGTCGTCGATCATCATCTGGCCGGCCTGCACGTACTGCGGGAGGGCCTTGTCGATCTGCGCCGCATTGGCCGACACCAGGAGCTTGTCCATGGCCGGGTTGCAGTAACCCTCGGTGCCGCCGTGACCGACCTTGGCGGCCGCGCAGTTCCACAGGTTGTCGTACCAATCCTGTGGATGGTCGTAGTCGGCGCCCCAGGAGCCGCGCGCCAGGTTGGTCTTCTTGGCGTTGCGGTCCGCGATCAGGGTCGGGAAGTCCGAAGGGGCGAGGTCGATGGTGATGCCCAGGTTCGCCTTCCACTGCGACTGCAGGTTCTGGGCGATCTTGGTGTTGGTGGCAGAAGCGTTGTAGCGGTACTTGAGGTTGGCGATCTTGCTGCCGTTGGGGTCCCACTTGGTGTAGTCGGACTTGGCGGTGGCGGCGTTGAACACGGCGTTCGGGTCCTTGCCATCACCGACATAGCCCTTGAGGCCCTTGGCGATACCGCCGCCGGTGGCGGCGGTGCAGGTCGCGCCCTTGGCGCAGGCCACGTCGACCAGCGCGGGGCGGTCGATGGCCAGGCTGAAGGCGTTGCGGCCCAGCTTGCCGTCATCGGCGCCCAACCCAGAGGTGGGCTGGCCCGGTGTAATGCCCGCCTTGGGAGCGAACGGGCTGTTGCCCGTGAAGTTGAAGTTGACCCAGGTCGTCCGCGCAGCCGGGTAGATGTTCTCTTCCTTCTGCTTGGTGGGGTCGCTCTTATAGCGGAGGATGTCGTCGGGGCCGGGGCCGTTGTTGGCCATGCCCACGAGGTCGTAGCCGCCGGCCTCGTACTTCTTGACGGAGGAGGCCGAGTCGACGCCGACCTCGACCTTGATGTTCTGGAGAGCCCCGGTCGCGCCGCCCCACCAGTTGGCGACGGGCTTGAAGGCCATCGACGCCTTGGCGGTGCGCTCGGTCATCTTGAAGGGACCGGCGCCGACCGCGGTGTCGGGCTTGGTCCACCAGACGTCCTGGCCGGCCGCCGTGATCACCTTCTCTTCGACGACGGCCGCTGTCCAGATGGCGAGCTCGCTCATCCAGTAGCCGGCCGCGTCCGTGAGAGTGGCCTTGATCGTGTAATCGTCGGGCGCGGTGAGGCCGCTCATGATCTTGGTCTTGCCGTCAGCGGTGGTGTCGAAGCCGACCACCGGCTGGAAGACGGTCGCGTAGGCGTCGTTCAGGGCCGCGGCCCGGTTCCAGGAGTACAGGACGTCCTTGGACTTGACCGGGTCGCCATTCCAGAACTTGGCGTCCTTCCGCATGTGGAAGGTGTAGGTCTTGCCGTCCGTGGACACGTCCGGCGGGCCGCTCGCGATCATGTTGATGATCTTGTTGCTGTTGTCGAGGCCGTAGAGGCCGACGAACATCTCAGTCGTGAAGGTGATGTCGACACCGGATTCGACGTGGCCCGGATCCAGCGTCTGCACGTCGTCCTGTATTGCGAAGGTCAGCGTCTGATCGGAAGCGAGGACATCGCCCCCGGTGCCGCCTGTGTTGTTGCCACCGCAGGCCATGGCCACGAAAGCCGCGGCCACGGTGACGACAAGGGACTTGAACCGAATCCCTGTCATGTAGAACCCCCTTGTAGGTGTGATTCTTGGGTCACAGCGCCGGATTCGCGTAGCGACAGTGACTCCTCCCTCGCCCTCTTCCCGGTTGCGACCGGGGCGAGAGTGCGCCGGCGAGGGACGCGGTCACACCAAGGTGACCGACCCACTACTCCGGGGAGAACTATTGCCGTGGACTGGAACGATGTCAAGTCGGGTGCGTGGTAAGC
>DATGVV010000296.1:0-6466 GCA_035299885.1 Chloroflexota bacterium
CGAGTACCACTACGCGGTCGTCGGCGCGCATGATGTCGATCAGTGTCTGGTGCAGCGCTGAGAGATATGTCGCCATGTTGGTTCAGGCGAAAACGTGCTCGTAAGCCGAGGCCGGCTCAGGGTAGGGGCTCTCTCGCGCAAACCGAACCGCTGCCTCGACCTCGGCCAGCAGGCCGGCCTGCATTGTCTCGAGCGCCTCGCGGCTGACCTGGTCTGCACTTAGGAGCTCGCGAGCACAGCCGACAACCGGATCGTGCTGACGCCACTCTGAGAACTCGTCCCGCGGCGTGTCGTCCCAGGCCAGGCGGACGTTCGTGCGAAGGGCCTCCGGCAGCCGGTAGCGGGGGCCACTCTGCCCCGGCCAGCCGAAGGTGCGAACCTCGAGGAAGGCCGGCCCGCCGCCCTGGCGGGCTCGGCCGATGGCCTCTTGCAGCGCCTGGAACGTAGCTTCGACGTCTGAGCCGTCGACGTCGCTCACCGTGACGTCGTAGGGCCGAGCCAGATTGGTCAAGCTATCGGTCGCCAGCTGCGACTTCTCCCGAGGGTTGTAAGGCAGGGCATCGTTGTTCTCACACAGGAAAACGACGGGCGCCTGCCACAAAGCCGCCAGGTTGATCGCTTCCATCGTCGCGCCTTCCGACAGGGACCGATCTCCGTGGCAGGCCACGGCCACGCGCCGCTGACCGCGGCGGCTCAGCGCGAACGCCGCGCCAACCGCCACGGGCACACTGGCGCCGACTATGGCGGATGCGGAGGGGACGCCGAGCTCGGCCGACGAAACATGAAAGCTTCCCGCCTTGCCCTGGCAGTAACCGGTGGCCTTTCCGAACAGCTCGGCCATGAGCGGCTTGAAGTCAGCGCCACGCCCCAGGAGGTGGCCGTGGCCACGATGCGTCGTGAATACCAGGTCCCCCTCCTCGAGCGCCATACCTAGGGCAACGCCCGTTGCTTCCTGGCCGATGTAGACCGGCGTGATGCCAGGGAACTCGCCTGCGAGGCTCAGCTCTACGCAGCGTTCTTCGAACAGCCGGATGCGCAGCATCCGATGCAGGGCGTCGATCCGCCAGTCTCCTTTTGTCATTCCGAGCTCAGCGAGGAATCCGGGCCAAGGTTACGGATGCCTCACTAAGTTCGGCATGACAAAGCTGTGGGCCAGTGCAAGCGTGCCTCTCACTTGGGCCAGACTGTATCCAGGTAGGCTACGACCTCGCTCTTCAGCTTCACCAGCTCCTCGCTGCTGTTGTCCTGGTACGTCACCCCTTCCTTCGGCACCAGGAAGTCGGCCACCTTATCGTGCGCCACGTCGCGTCGTAAGCTAGCGACGCCGGCGGTGTTGGTCCAGGCAGTCTGGCCCTCTTTCGACAGAAAGTAGTCCAGGTACAGCTTGGTCGCGTTGGGGTGGGGAGGCTCCTTGAATACCACCAACGTGCCATTGCCGGAAGTGGTGTAGGCGCCTTCGGCCAGCTGGCTGCTGGGGACGTGCTTGATGGGCAGCCCCTTGGACAGGAACTCGTTGGTCAGTACATCACTTGGGCCAATGGCGACGAGGTATTTGCCGCGAGCAGTGCTGTCCAGTATCTGGCGGTCGTCGTTCTCGATGATGAAGTTCTGAGAGGCAAGCTGTTTGATAAAGTCCTTTCCCAAAGAGGGCGTGGCATACCAATAGGTCACCACCGAGATGCCTCCACCGGCTGTCCGGGGGCTACGGAATACCATCTTGTCCTTCCACTTCGGGTTCAGAAGGTCCTTGTTTGACTTGAACTCGGCGGGGCTGGCCTGGTCGCCGTTGACCACCCAGGGCGCCTTGACGTAGGCGCTGAACACCAGGTTGAACTGGCCGGCCTTGTCACTGAAGCTGAACTTTTTGTTCAGCCATTGGCTAGGGTCGTTGACATTCGGGCCCACCAGCCAGTCCACTACAGGCACGATGACACCAGCAGGCAGCAGTGTTTCAATGGCCGTACTCGAGCCGGTAATGGCAAGGTCGACCACGCGCTGGCCGGCGGCCATCGGCGTGATGACCTTCGGGCCAGTCTGATCGCCAGGCAGGCTCTGCAAGTCGACTTCGACGCCTGGATAGGCTTTCTGGAAGCCCAGGGTGAGCGCATCACGCATCTCGGTGCCTTGCGGCCCGATTACCGACACTTTGCCCTCTTTCTTGGCAGCGGCGATCACGTCGTTCCAAGCACTGCTGGCGGCCGGCTTGGCCGCCGAACCGCTGCCCGACGGCGGCAGCCCAGTTGTGCCCCCGCAACCCACAAGAAGCGCAGCTCCCAGCGCTACAAATACAGCTCGCAGCGAAGTCTTCATGTCGTTGTCAGCCCTCCAGCGGGTGTAATCCAAGATTTCAGTCGCTGCCATGGTAGCGGCCTTCCTTATTTAAACGATCACGAAAGTGGACA
The DNA here is from genome assembly GCA_035299885.1 of Chloroflexota bacterium. GTDB lineage: Bacteria > Chloroflexota > JAJPGV01 > JAJPGV01 > JAJPGV01 > DATGVV01. The sequence goes on from DATGVV010000296.1 coordinate 2,403, forward strand.
TGTTTGGTTGAGCAGAAGTCAAGCTTCCAAGCGGAGGCGGAGTGGTATGCTGCCTCCGTCCGAGAGGCGATGTTGACTTGGCTGTGACGTTCAAGGGACTGCGCGAGTTCCTTGACCTGCTGAAGAGCGAGGGTGAGCTGGCCTGCGTACGAGAGCCGGTGGCACTCGATCAGGAGCTGGGTGCAGTGTGCGTCAAGAGCCTACGCGGCGGCGGACCGGCGCTGCTGTTCGAGCGGCCCGGCGGGATGGGGATTCCCATCCTCGCCAACCTCCTGGCCACAAGGCGGCGTTTTGGCCTCGCGCTGGGCTGCGCACCCCAAGATACACAGCACGAATGGAACCGCCGCGCGGAGCATCCGTTGCCGCCGGTGCAGGTGAGTGAGGGGCGGTGCCAGGACCACGTCTACATCGGCGACGAGGTCGATCTCGGCATGTTGCCGGCGCCCATCTGGAATAAGCTCGACGGGGGCCCCTACATCACCCTGTCCTGCCACATCACAAAGGACAGCCAGACTGGTATTCGGAACGTTGGCATCTACCGTAACCAGGTGCACGACCGAAACACCCTAGGCCTGCTGGCAGGCCCATACACTCACATCCGGCTGCAGCACCGCTACGACCCCGACGCGCCATTCCCTGTGGCTATCGCCCTCGGGGTCGACCCACGGCTAGCCATGGCCGCATCATCGCCGCTGCCGCTGAATGCGGACGAGCTGGCCATGGCCGGCGCACTGCGCGGTGAAGCCTTTGAGTTGGTGCCCTGCAAGACGGTGCCGCTGGAGGTGCCAGCCGACGCCGAGTTCGTGCTCGAAGGCGAGGTCCGGCCAGCAGAGTTGCGCGAGGAGGGGCCGTTCGGCGAATTCACTGGCCACTACGGCGGGCCAAGGCTGCCGCGCACGACAATCCACATTACGGCCATCACGCATCGCGACAACCCCATCCTGCACCTGGCATACCAGGGCGCCCCGCCGCACGAGACGGACGTACTGACCGCGGTGGGCAAGGAGGCAGAGGTAGTACGCACCATCCAGCTGCCCGGGATTCGTGCCGTGCATATCACCGAGGGTGGCTGTGGCGTGCTGCACGTCGTCGTAGCGGTCGAAAAGCTGTATGAAGGCTACGGGAAGATGGTCGGGATGGCCGTGCTGGGCTGTCCCGCCGGGCGGCATTTCAAGCAGGTGACGGTCGTGGACCATGACGTGGATCCGTTCGATCCTCTGGCCGTCGAATGGGCCATCGCCACACGGGTCCAGGCCAAGCGCGACATCGAGATCCTCTCTGAGGTGACGGGCATCTTCCTCGATCCATCGATGCGGGAAGAGGAGCAAAAGGGACCAGCCCGGACCGACAAAATGATCATCGACGCGACACGCTACAACGCCAAGAGCTACCCAGCCGTGTGTCTGCCGGCGGCCGAGTCCATGGACAAAGTGGAACAACAGTGGGAGCGTTACGGTATCCCACTCTGAGCAGCTCCGGATGAACGGCCCGTCCCTCGAAGCTAGAAACGTTGTTAAGCGCTTCGGCCGCGTCACGGCCGTGGACGGCGTATCGTTCGAGGTGGAGCAGGGCGCAGTTCTCACGCTGCTTGGTCCCAGCGGCTGCGGCAAGACGACTACGCTGCGCGTCGTGGCCGGCTTCGAGCGGCCCGACGAGGGCGAAGTCGATATTGAAGGTCGAACGGTGGTTGCTCCGGCGCGGGGTATCACCGTACCACCCGAAAAGCGTGGCCTGGGTATGGTGTTCCAGTCCTACGCTATCTGGCCTCATATGACGGTATTTCAGAACGTGGCCTACCCACTGGTCATCCGCCACGTGAAAAAAGCGGAGACCAAGCAACGGGTGGAGCAGACGTTGGAGCTGGTCGGCCTGCAGGGTTATGGCGGACGGCCGGCTACGTTGCTCAGCGGTGGCCAGCAGCAGCGGGTGGCGCTGGCGCGTGCGCTCGTGTATTCGCCCAGCATCCTGCTGCTGGATGAGCCTTTGAGCAACCTGGACGCCAAGCTGCGCAACCAGATGCGTGTCGAGCTCAAGCGCCTGCAGGAGCGCGTGTCTGTCAGCGTGCTGTTCGTGACCCATGACCAGATCGAAGCTATGTCGCTATCTACCAAGCTTGCGGTGATGAACCAAGGCCGGATCGAGCAACTGGGCACGCCGCAGGAGATTTACGAGCAGCCGGCAACGCCATTTGTCGAAGACTTTGTCGGTCGGGTGCTGCGCTTCCGTGGGACGGTGACCGAGCAGACTGATGAAGGACCGATCGTGGAGCTGACCGGCACGCCCGGCGCCCGGCTGCGGGCTGCAGCCAGCGATGAGCCGGTGGCGCTTGGCACCGAAGTGCAGGTGGCCATTCGGCCGGAGGACCTGCAGGTGCACGACGGCGAGGGCGCCAATGTGTTGCGCTGCAATGTCGAAAAAGTGCTGTACCTCGGGGCCGAGTGCGAGCTGCTGCTGCGCTTTGGCGAGATCAACTACACACACGTGGTGTCCCGATCGACCCTGCCGGATGTGAGCTCGACTATGGACCTTTACCTGCCGCCGCGGCGACTGCGTGTCTGGCCTGAACGCAGGCTAGCCGGCACTCAGACCGACATGGCGCAAGCGGCCACCGCCAGAGTGGTAGCCAACCCGGCCGTAGCCGCTAGCAGCTAGCCGTGGCCCAGGCGGCTGCGCTTCCGGCGCCGCAGTTCCGCGACCGCGGCATCAGATGGCCGCTGGTGTGGATGTGTGTGCTGATGGCGGTAGTGGCCTTCCTGGTCCTGATGCCTCTGGCGCTGATGTTGTTGAACAGCTTTCAGCTGGCACGGCCAGGCCAGCCGCCGGTCTACGGTCTGCGAGGTTGGCAGCAGGCATTGACCGATTCGTCGATGCTCACCGCCCTCAAGAACACGATGTCGCTGAGCCTGACGCGTGAGGCTATAGCGCTGGTAGTTGGCGTGCTGCTGGCCTGGCTCATCGCTCGCACGGACCTGCCTCTGAAGGGGTCGCTGGAGTTCATCTTCTGGGTGGCCTTCTTCCTACCACCGCTGCCGGTGGCCATTGGCTGGATACTCCTGCTCGACCAACAATTCGGCCTGGTGAACCAGTGGCTCCGGTTCCTGCCATTCGTGCACCACCCAATCTTCAACATCTACTCCTTCTGGGGCATCGTGTGGGTCCATCTGACGACCAATCTCGGTGTAAAGGTGCTCCTGCTGGCGCCCGCCTTTCGGAACTTGGACGCCGCGCTCGAGGAATCCTCGCGCAGCTGCGGCGTGACTGCGCTGGGCACGCTGCGACGGGTGGTGATCCCCCTCATGGCGCCCGCCATCATCGTCTCCGCCATCTTGGGTCTCATCCGTTCGTTGGACGCGTTTGAGGTAGAGCTGCTGCTGGGCGTACCTATCCGGCTGTTCGTGTACTCGACCAAGATCCGCGACCTGGTGACCTTTGAGCCGCCGCAATATGCTCCTGCATTGGCCCTCGGAACAATCCTGCTGGTGCTGCTCTTGCTGTTGGTGGCGGCCCAGCGCTGGTACATCGGTCAGCGCGTCTACCGCACGGTGGGTGGCCGCGGTTTCAGTACTCGGGCCACGACGCTCGGCAAGTGGCGCTGGCCGGCGGCGACTGCCGTGACGATCACGGCGCTGGTGGTGACGTTGGTGCCGATGGCAGTGCTGCTTATGGGCACGTTCATGCGGGCTTTCGGTTACTTCGACATCCCCAACCCATGGACGGTGGAGCATTGGCGGCGGGTAGTGGCCGACCCGCTGCTGGTGCGCGCCTTCCGAAACACGATCGTGGTAGGTGCAGGCGTGGCCATAATCGGCACGGCCTTCTTCACCTTGATCGCCTACGTCGTGGTGAAAACGAAGTTCGCCGGACGGGCCGCGCTCGATCTGTTGTCCTGGCTGCCATGGGCCATTCCTGGCATTCTGATGAGCCTGGCACTGCTGTGGACTGTGTTCCAGACGCCGTTCTTGCTGCCCCTCTATGGAACGGTGGCGGTGCTGATCCTGGCGTTGGTCATCAAGAGCATGCCGTTCGGCGTGCAGCTGTCCAAGAGCGTATTGCTCCAGTTGGGC
>DATGVV010000297.1:0-3397 GCA_035299885.1 Chloroflexota bacterium
CCACTCGCTGCAGGTCTCCGGCTGGTTGCAAACGCACACGGCGCCAGTGCCGGCGATTGGCTTGGTGGGACTGTTTCCCACCTGGGAGAGCACGATCTTGCAGCTGGCGCTGCTGGCCGCTGTGGGGCTCGCCCTGGTCCTGACCTCGGGCCATAAGGACGAGCCGCTGCCGAGCAAACGCGATCTTGTTCCGTCTCCCGGTGGCGGGAGAGGGCTAGGGTGAGGGTGGTCGTCGCTCCAGGTTCCCTCACCTAGCCTCTCCCACTGCGGTGGGAGAGGGACATCCGGGCGAACGGCTAGGGCCACCACACCCCTGGAATCAGCCGCTTGCGGCGGTCGGCGGGGTCTTTTGGCCACAGCGTGCAGGTCACCACGCGGTGGTGCTGGTCCTCGTCCTCGCAATAGGGGCAGAAGACACACACGCGCACCTTCTCGTCCTCGCTGGCCAGCCACTTTCGCGGCAGATCGGGGTCCGCCAGCAGCGCCCGCGCCATGCCCACGGCGTCCATCTTCTCCTCCAGCAGCATCTGCTCGGCCATCTCGAAGGTGACGATCTTGCCGGTGCCAATCACCGGGATGGTGAAGCCGGCGGCGCGAACGGCCTTCCGAATGCCCTCCGAAAGGTAGGCGTTGACGCCAAACGGCGCCTTCTTGTCGCGCGGCATGCAGACCTGGCCGCTGTGGCCGGTGTAGGGATAGATGGCCTCGCCGATCTGCGGCTGCTTGGCATCGTCGAACTTGCCGCCGCGCGAGATGGATAGGAAGTCCAGCCCGGCGCGAGCCAGCTCGACACCTATCTGCTCGGCATCCTCCAGCGTGTTGCCGGCGATGCTCCCGTCCTCGGCCAGGATGTCCTCGGAGCCCAGGTAGCGGCAGCCCAGGAGGTAGTCCGGTCCTACCTGACCGCGCACCTCCTCGATCACCTCGCGCGCCAGCCGCATCCGGTTCTCGAGCGAACCGCCGTACTGGTCGGTGCGGCGGTTGGTGATGGATAGGAAGGAGGCCATGGTGTACGCGTGGGCAAAGTGCAGCTCGACGCCGTCAAACCCGGCCTGCCTGGCGCGCCGCGCAGCCTGGCCGAACCAGCCCGGAATGCGCCGGATCTCGTCCAAGTCCAGGTCCTCGATGAGCTGGCGGTAGCCGTACAGGAAGTCGTGCCGCAGGCGCGGATCGGGCAAGTACTGCTCGTACTCGGCCTCGAACTCCTCGTCAGTCTTGTCCAGGATTGCTTCCGGCAGCTGGCCGCGCTTCACCAGGCCCTCCATGAACGCGCGCGCCGGCTTGCGGGTGGAGATCTTCAGGAAGTCGATTAGCTGCGGCATCACCAGCGAGTCGCCGGCCGCGTGCATCTCCCGGGCCAACCGCTGCAGGTCGGGGATGTAGCGGTCATCGCCCAGGCGCATCAGCGGCCCGCTCGCGACGTCGCGGATGCCGATCGCCTCGAGCACGATCATGCCCACCCCGCCGACCGCGTAGCGCAGATAGATGTTGCGCACGTCCTCGGTCACGTCGCCCTGCTCGTTTGAGCGCCAGGTGACCATAGCCGGCAGCCACAGCCGGTTCTTCATGACCAGCCCGCCCTGGCCGATGGGCATCGGCTGGAACACGATCGAGCGCGCTCGCGCGGGGTCGATCTTCAGCTGCTGGGCTTGGAACATGTCATTGTGAGCGTAGCGAAGAACCTCTCTGAGCATTGTGAAGGTCCTTCGTCGCTGAGCTCCTTAGGATGACAGTTAGGCGGGGACGGCGAAGATCCTTTGCGGCTCGTCTTTGCCCTTGACCATAACGGGCTCGCGCTGCTCCAGCTCGCTGATGTGGCCGGACAGCGCCTCGGCCACGGCGCCGGAGACGATGGTCTCGCCCCGGCCGGCCACACCGGCCAGCCGGCTGGCAACGTTCACGGTGTCGCCGATCACGGTGTAGTCCAGGTGGTGGGGCGAGCCGATGTTGCCCACCACCACCGCGCCGCAATTGATGCCGATGCCCATACCGATGTCCAGCTGCAAGCCGCGCTCCTTCCAGCGGACCATGAGATCGTTGAAGGCGGCGTGCATCTTGGGCGCGGCATGGACGGCGCGCAATGCGTCGTCAGCCATCGGCAAGGGCGTGCCAAAAACGGCCATCGCGGCGTCGCCGATGAGCTTGAGGACGGTGCCGCCCTCGCCCTGCAGCACTCCGATCATGGCCGTAAAGTAGTCGTTCAGGATCTCGACCACCTGCGGCGGCGCCAGCTGCGACGACATGTGGGTGAAGCTGCGGATGTCGCAGAACAGGACTGTGACGTGCGTTTCCTTGGTCTGCTCCAAGGCGTCGGCATTCAGCGACAGCTGTTCGGCCAGTGCGGGGCTGAAGTAGCGCTCCAGCCGCTGCAGCTGAGTCTCGCGCTCGACCGTCTTGGAGATGTAGTCCACCAGCTGCTGCATGAGGGTTGTGAACAGCTCGTCGAGGTTGTCGAGCTCGGTCGACTTGAGCGGGTTCTCGGGTTTAGGCAGCGGCCGTTCGACGAGCGGATTGAACTTCTCGAGGAAGCGCACCAGCAAGTTGCGCAGCGTGAACTTGACGATGACGTAGTTCACGAAGCCGTACAGCAGCAACCCGATGAGTGCGCTGGCGATGAGGAAGCTGACCGGCGAGACCATGCCCACGAATAGCCAGGCCAGCGCCGGCACGAGCACGCTCACCAGCAGCCCATAGCCCATCAAGGCCCAGAACAACCGCCATTGCGAACCCATGGCCCAAAGCATAGACCAACCTGCCGGCGCTGCTCCCCGGCTAGGAGATTTGGAACCCCTGGCGCAGGTATTCATCTTCTGAAACCGTGGTCCAGCGAAGCTGGAGCACAATGTGGGCATGCGCTACTGGAACCAGGACGCTGAGACGCTTCCGCGAGAGCAGCTCCGGGAGGTCCAGAGCGAGCGGCTGCAGGCAAAGGTCGCCTATGTCTATGAGCGTGTGCCGTTCTATAGGCAGCGGTTCGACGAGGCGGGCGTTCGGCCGTCAGAGGTGAAGGACCTGGAGGATCTGCGGCGACTGCCGTTCACACGGAAGTCCGACCTGCGCGACAACTACCCCAGCGGCCTGTTCGCGCTGCCTTTGGAGGAGTGCCTGCGCTTGCATGCCTCCTCAGGCACGCGCGGCAAGCCCACGATCGTCGGCTACAGCCGCGCGGACCTGGCGCAGTGGTCGGAGGTCTGCGCCCGCGCACTCGTCTCGGTCGGCGGCCAGCCAGGGGACGTCCTCCAGAACGCCTACGGCTACGGATTGTTCACCGGCGGCCTGGGCTTTCACCAGGGCGCCGAGCTGGTGGGCATGACGGTGGTCCCAACTTCGTCCGGCAACACCGCCCGCCAGATTCTCATGCTCCAGGACCTCGGCGCCCGCGGACTGTGCTGCACCC
>DATGVV010000298.1:0-3352 GCA_035299885.1 Chloroflexota bacterium
GCCAGAGCCCGTCGCCGTCGCCTAGCGTCTAGATCCTGGCGCGAGCCCGCGCCAGAGCAAAGGTGCTACCATGTAGAACATGGACCAGGTGGGTGTGCGCGAGCTCAAGCAGAATGCCAGCGCCGTACTGCGACGAGTGAAGGCAGGGGAGACGATTGAAGTCACCGACCGAGGCCTGCCGGTGGCCATCCTGGCGCCGATTCGCCAGGCCGGCCAACTCGATGAGCTGCTGGCTCAGGGCCGTGCCACCCCGGCCGTGGGCGACCTGCGCGAGTATTTGAAGACTCACCCGCCGCTGCCAGCCGCACCCGATAGCCCGACGGCCTCCGAAGTTCTGGCTGAGCTGCGCGCGGATGAGCGCTGACGTCGCTTACCTAGACACGTCGGCATTTGTCAAAACCATCACTGCCGAGCCAGAATCTGCCGCGATAGTGCGCTTTCTCCAGCAATGGCCACGGCGTGCGTCGTCAAAACTTCTGCGTCTCGAGGCGCTGAGGACGATGCGGCGGCTCGGTCCGGAGCCGACGGCTCGAACCCGAGCTCAGCTCCAGCACGTTGTGCTCATAGACGTGGACGACAGGATCCTGGATACAGCGGCGCTCCTTGAACCGGCGGCGCTACGCTCGCTGGACGCCATCCATTTAGCGACAGCCCAGCTGTTGGGAGCTGACTTGGGGGTGATCGTCACGTACGACGAGCGCATGGCAGCGGGCGCTCGGGCTCTGGGGTTCATCGCGGAGTCGCCGACCTAAGACCGCTTCTCCCAGAGCTGGCTGGTATTGCCTACCGGCTATACTGGTGGTATGGCCAAGGTCATGGTTTCGGTGCCTGACGAGCTGCTGGCACGCATTGACACGGAGGCACGTCGCCGCATGACCACGCGGAGCGGCCTCTTGGCGCTCGCCGCAACGCACGAGCTGGAGCGTGGCGATAGTCGCGCCTACGATGACGCCATCCAGAGGTCACGATCTCGCTTCCTCGGAGCGGTACCATTCGAAGCAGCTGATCTCGTCCGAGCGGAACGCAATGGGCGTCGTTGATCGCGCTGATCACGGATAGCTCCGTCATTCTGAAGTGGTTCCACTCAGAGGGAGAGGACGAGCTTCCCGCCGCTCGGGCGGTGCTGCAAGCCCATCGCGACCAGCAGCTCGGCGCGCTGATCCTTGACCTGACGCTGTACGAGCTGGGCAACATCCTGCTTCGGCGCTTGGGATGGGCGGCGGCACAGGTGACCCAGCAGCTCGATGACATCGTCTTACTCTGTGGACCGCCGCTGTCGCTCTTGCCGGAATGGCGGCACGATGCGGCAGATTTGGCCGAACAGCATCGACTTACGTTTTACGACGCCGCCTTTGCTGCTGCCGCTCGCGGCTTGCAGGTGCCGCTGCTTAGTGCCGACCGGGAACTCCTTCAAGCCGGCCTGGCCGAATCGGTATCCGCTTTCGCCCAACGGATGCATTTGGTTTGAGGAACCGGCGGCGCTGCGGTCGCTGCATGCAGCGCTACAATTACCGGGAAATTCACACGCCCATTCCACGGGCTCCGAGTTCGTGTCCCGCTAAGGCGGGCTGCCGGAGGCCAGGGCGGAGGTTAAGAACGAAAGGGGTATGTAACTAACCATGGCTATTGTCTCGATGAAGCTCCTGCTGGAGGCGGGCGTCCATTTTGGGCACCAGACCAAGCGCTGGAACCCCAAGATGAAGAGCTACATTTTCACAGAGCGCAACGGCATCCACATCATCGACCTGCAGCAGACTGTCACCAAACTGACGCAGGGCTACAACTGGGTGCGCGACCAGGCTCGCGAAGGCAAGACGATGCTGTTCGTCGGCACCAAGAAGCAGGCCCAGGAGTCCGTCCAGGAGGAGGCTCAGCGCTGCAGCATGTACTGGGTCAACCAGCGCTGGTTGGGCGGTATGCTGACCAACTACCAGACCATCCAGCAGCGCCTCAAGCGCCTGACCGAGCTTGAGGACCGCCGCCAGAAGGGCGAGTTCGAGCTGCTCACCAAGAAGGAAGCGCTCAAGCTGCAGGACGAGATGATCAAGCTGAACCGCCTGTTGGGCGGCATCCGCGAGATGAAGAAGCTGCCGGACATGCTGTTCATCATCGACACCAAGAAGGAGCACATCGCGGTCAAAGAGGCCAACCGCCTCGGCATCCCGATCGTGAGCTTGCTGGACACCAACTGCGATCCCGACGACGTGCAGTGGGGCATACCCGCCAACGACGACGCCATCCGCGCCGTGAAGCTGCTCACCTCGAAGATCGCCGACGCCATCCTGGAGGGCCGCGCCGAGGCTGAGGCGTTGGCCAAGGAAGAGGAGGAGGCCGCGGCTGCCTACGAGGGTTACGAAGGCGAGGGCTATGAGGGCTACGTGGCCGAGCCCGGCGAAGAGTACCCGGCTGAGGCATATCCCGCCGCGGAAGTGCCGGCGGAGGAGTACGTCGCGCCCGAAGCCTCACCTGAGACCGGCGAGCCCGCTGCTCCGGCCGCCGTGACGACGGAGTAGCATGGCCGAAATTTCCGCGGCTCTCATTAAACAGCTGCGCGACCTCACTGGCGCGGGCATCATGGACTGCCGCAAGGCGCTGGAGGAGTGTCAGGGCGACCTCGACAAGGCAGTGCCAATCATCCGAAGGCGCGGCCTGGACCGGGCCGACAAAATCGCTGGCCGAGAGGCCGCCGAAGGCCTGGTCGACTCCTATATCCATCCCGGCGGGCGCGTCGGTGTGCTGGTGGAGGTCAACTGCGCCACCGATTTCGTTGCGCGTGGTGAGGAATTCAAAAACCTGGTCCACGAGATCGCGCTGCAGATCGCCGCGGCCCACCCCGTGGCGGTGGACGTCGAAAGCGTGGACCAGGCGTGGTTGGAGAAGGAGCGCGAGGCCTACCGAGTAGAAGGCGACGTGGCGAGCAAGCCCAAGGACATCCAGGACAAGATCATCGAGGGCCGGCTGCAGAAGCGGCTGCAAGAAGTGGTGCTGCTCAAGCAGCCCTACGTCAAGGATCCCGGCAAGACCATTGAGGAACTGGTAAAGGAGACCAGCGGCAAGCTCCAGGAGCCCATCCGGGTGCGGCGCTTCGCCCGCTTTGAGCTAGGCAAGTAGCTTGCCCGCGCCTGAGCCCCGCTACAAGCGCATCCTGCTCAAGCTGAGCGGCGAGGCGCTAATGGGCAACAAGGAGTTCGGGCTCGACATGCCGGTGGTCCGCGAGGTCGCCAACCAGATCAAGTGCGCCAAGGCGCTTGGTACCGAGGTGGGAGTGGTGGTCGGCGGCGGCAACATCTTTCGTGGCCTATCCGCCAGCGACGCCGGCATGGACCGCGTCCAGGCTGACTACATGGGCATG
>DATGVV010000299.1:0-9198 GCA_035299885.1 Chloroflexota bacterium
CCGCCGCGCAAGCCCCGGTCGTATACCCGGTACGCAAGCCCCGCCGTCTGGGCGCCGGCGGCAGAGTGTCTGAGGTGTCATCAATCACCGGCCGGCCAGGATGAGCAACGCGTTCATGGCCGCCGCGGCCAGCGGGGAGCCGCCGCGCGTGCCCTCCACTGTGACGTATGGCGTCTGCCGCGCCATCAGCTCCTGCTTGGCCTCGGCCGCCGCCACGAAGCCCACCGGCGTAGCGACAATCAGCGCCGGCTGGCAGCGTCCTTCGTCCATGAAATCGAGCAGCGCCAGCAGTGCCGTCGGCGCGTTGCCGATCACGGCGATGCCGCCGTCGAGCTGAGGAGCCAACTGCCGAATCCCCTGCGCCGCTCGTGTCGGGGTGCCCTCACCTAGCCTCTCCCCTCGCGAGGGGAGAGGAACAGTTCCCTCTCCCTCTGGGAGAGGGCTAGGGTGAGGGTCGATGGCCACGTGCACGGATCCGTCGTAAGGCCTCAGCCCAGCCGCCACCATGCGTACGTCGCACACGATGGGCGCGCCAGCCCGGATCGCCTGCAAGCCCGACTCCACGGCCTCGGGATGGACCCGCGCCAAGCCGGCGATGGCGAGGTCGCCGGCGGCGTACACCATGCGCTTGACGACTTCCCGCGCCTCGGACGTCCAGCCACTGCAGGATGGGATGGCGGCTTCCACGATGGCCAGGCTGCGGCGCTCGATTTCCTCGGCCGGCAGTGCATAGCGCTTGGTCAGGCTGGCTGGAGGCACGCGGCTCCTCGCGGGCAGTTGTAACCAGGGATACGGCAGCCCGACGTGGCCTGGCAGGGGCATTCGCCCGCCCGCGCTTGCTGCAGCCGCTCCACCAGCAGGTCCAGCACCAGGTTGTGTACGCCCAAGTGCGGCGCCACCTCAGCCCCTGCCTGCCTGGCTTGCTGACCGATGCGCTTGACCAGCACGCCCGTGTTCAGGAAGTAGGGGATGACCACCACCCGCTTGGCCCCCAGCCGCCGGCAGCGGTCGATCCCCGCCGCCACGTCCGGCGGCGCCAGGCTCACGAAGGCCGCCTCTACCCAGCCGTAGCGGTTCCGGTCCCACAGCATGCGCGCGGTCTTGAACAGGTCCGCGTTGGCTTCGGAGTAAAGGCTGCCGCGACCCACCAGCAGCACCGCCGCGTCCTCATTCGGCTCGAATGACGCAAGCTGCTCCTCCAGGGCGCCCAGCAGCCGCTCGTCGGTCCCCAGCGGGCCGGCCAGGCTTATGCCCATCTCCGGGTGGCGTTTCTGCGCCCGCTGCACCTCGCCAGGCATGTCGTCCTGTGTGTGCCCGGCGAAGAACAGCAGCGCCGGCAGCGCAACCACCTCGTCCAGGCCTGCCGTGGCAGCCAGATCGAACGCCGTCTGGATGTCGGGCAGGCCCTCGCCGGGAAACTCGAGCACTCCGGCCGCCACCAGCTCACCGGTGCGTCCTCGCAGCGCCTCGGCGTAGCCCAGGAACTCGGCTGCGCCCTCGGCGTCACGGGTGCCGTGGCCCATCAGCACGATGCCGCGGCTCACGCGGTGCCGCCGCGTCCCAATGCCTGGCGCACGGCCCCGGCCACACGCCCGGCGTCCAGCCCTTCGAGGCGGAAGTACTGAGCGCCCATGTCCGTCGCCAGCGCCTCCGCCAGCCCCAGCCGCAGCCCGGCGGTCTCGGTATCGATCACGACCGAATGGATGTGCTTGCCGGCGTACTCAGCGGCCAGCTCTCGTGCCTCTTGCACCGGATCGCGGCCCGACAGCGAGACGTTGGGCCGGCCGTCGGAGATGAGCACGAACAGCGGCACCGCGTCGTGGTGCAGCGTGCGGTGGCGCTCGATAGTCGTCAGCCCGAGTTGCAGGGCGTGGCTCAGCGGCGTCCGTCCGCCGGTGGGCAGCTGCCGAAGCTGGCGCTCGGCCAAATCCACGCTATTGGTGGGCGGCAGCAGCAGCTCGCCCGTCTTGCCCCGGAAGGCGATCAGCCCAACCTGGTCGCGCTTCTGGTAGGCGTCCACCAGCAACGACAGAATGGCGCCCTTGGTCGCCGCCATCCGATCCATGGCCGCCATCGATCCGCTGGCGTCGACCGCGAACAGGATGAGGTTCGCGATCTTGGTCTCGCGGACCTTCTGACGCACGTCGTCCATGATGATCCTGTTCTCCCTTTCCTTCCAGGAGAGGGCAGGGGAGAGGTCGTCGCTCCTCGTCGCCGACCGCAGCGCCGTCGCCCTGAGCGTCGCGTCGAAGGCGATGCTCGTCGGCTCGCCCTCCGGCCGCTTGGCGCCAATGTAATGGCCGCGCGAGTCACTGTCCTTCAGCTTCGTACGCCGACCGGAGCGCGGCTCGACGACCCGCCCAGGCTTCACCGCTCCCAATGACTTGGGCTGAAACCGGCGCCCAATCTCGTACACCCGGTCCTCCGGCTCGCCGCTGTCGTCGGACGATCCGTCGCCTGTTTCCGCCGGCGAGGGCTGGAGGTGCTCCTGGATGGTCCGCTGCAGCTCCTCCTGGTCGCTCTCGGGCGACTGGAAGGGCTGGCGGCGGCGGCGATGCGGTAGGGCCAGCTCGGCCGCGTGGCGGACGTCGTCCTCGTTCACCTCGACCCGGGCTTCGTAGGCAGCCAGCGTGGTCGCCGTCTTGTACATCACGATGTCCGCGCGCAGGCCATCCACCTGGAAGGCGGCGCAGATGTGGGTGATGAGGTCCAGCATGGCGTCGTCCAGCTGCACCCGCGGCAGGAGCTTTTGAGCCTGGGCGATCCGCCGCCGCTCGTTCTGCTGCTGGCGCTGCCATTTCGCGCCGAACGCCTCGGGACTTGATTCGAACCCAATCCGCCGCCGCACGACCTCAGCTCGCTCCTTTGGCGGCAGGCTTCCGCGCACGTCCACCGAGAGCGCGAAGCGGTCCAGCAGCTGCGGCCGCAGATCGCCCTCCTCAGGGTTCATCGTGCCGACCAGCAGGAATTGCGATGGGTGCTCGAACGAGATGCCCTCGCGCTCGACGTAGTTGCGGGCCATCGCAGCGGCGTCCAGCAGCACGTCCACCAGGTGGTCGTTGAGCAAGTTCACCTCGTCCACATACAGGATGCCGCGGTTGGCTGCCGCCAGCAGCCCCGGCTTGAACTGCACCTGGCCCACGCTGAGCGCATGGCTGATGTCCAGGCTGCCGATCACCCGGTCTTCGGTGGCGCCCACTGGCAGCTCGACGATCTGCACGGGCCGGCTCAGCGACTTGGCGCGCTGGTGATGGATGGGACAGTGCTCGCCCGGCTGGCAGTTGTAGGGGCAGCCGGCGGTCACCCGGATTTCGGGCAGGAGGTGCGCCAACGCCCGCACGGCGGTAGATTTGGCGGTGCCTTTCTCGCCGCGGATCAGCACGCCCCCAATCTTTGGGTTGATCGCGTTCAGCACCAGCGCTAGCTTCATCTGCTCCTGGCCGACCAGCGCGGTGAAAGGAAATATCGGCGCGCTTGCTGCCTTACGCGACTCGCCGTCCGCGTAGGACCTATTCATTCACCCCGCGCCTCCAGCACCGTCTCCATCTGTAAAAACGCCTGTCGCAATGCTTCCTTTTGCTCCTGTGACGGATTCTTCCACATGCCGCGCTCGATTGCCTCCAGCAGCCGCTCGGCGATGCCCCGTAAGGCCCAGGGATTCTTCTCGGCGAAGAAGCGCTGCATGTCCTCGTCCTGGACGTAGGCCTGCGTGGCGCGCTCGTACATCCAGTCCTCCACGATCTGAGCAGTGGCGTCGTAGCCAAACAGGTAATCGATCGTCGCCGCCAGCTCGAAGGCGCCCTTGTAGCCATGGCGCTTCACCGACTCGATCCATTTGGGATTGATCACGCGGCTGCGGAACACGCGACGCGCCTCGTCGTCCAGGTCGCGCACGCGGACCAGGCTGGGATTGGCGCTATCGCCAAAGAACTGACGCGGATTCTTGCCGGTGAGCGCGCGGATCGTGGCGATCATCCCGCCGTGGTACTGCATGTAGTCGTCGCTGTCGAAGATGTCGTGCTCGCGGTTGTCCTGGTTCTTCGTAGCGATGGAGATTTCGGCGAAGCGCTGCTCGAACTGCGGCTTGGCCGGCCGGCCGTAATCCTCCTTCGTGTAGGCGTACCCGCCCCAGGCCCCGTAGACGTCCGCCAGGTCCTGGTCGCTGTTCCAGTTCTTGGCATCCAGCAGCGGGAGGATGCCAGCGCCATACGTGCCTGGCTTGCTGCCAAAGATGCGGTACAGCGCCTCGTCCGTGTCACCGTCGCGCCGGACATGGGCCGCGACCAAGTTCTGATCGTCGTCCTCGTCAGTGTGCGCCACCAGGCGCACCGCGTTGTCGATCAGGTGCACCAGGTTGGGGAAGGCATCCCGGAAGAAGCCGCTGATCCGGACCGTGACGTCGATTCTGGGCCGCTGCAGCTCGTCGAGCGGGATCAGCTCCAGGCCAGTCACCCGCCGGTTTTCCTTCATCCACACCGGACGCACGCCCAGCAGCCACAGGATCTCGGCGATGTCGTCGCCCTGGGTCCGCATCGCGCTCGTGCCCCACACTACGATGCCGACCGATTCCGGGTAGCGCCCCTCCTCACGCAGATACTTCTCGAGCAGCGCATCACCCAGCTGCTGCCCGATTTGCCATGCCGCCGGACTCGGCAGCGACTTCGGGTCCACGGAGTAGAAGTTCCGGCCTGTGGGCAGCACGTTGGCCATTCCGCGCGTCGGCGCCCCGCTCGGCCCCGGCGGAATAAACCGGCCCTCCAGCCCCCGTAGCAAGTTCGTGATCTCGTCGGTAGTCTGGGCAAGCGCCGGCACCAGCGTATTCTTAACATAACGCAATATATCTTCCTCTCCCACCCCAGTGGGAGAGGCTAGGTGAGGGCTCCCGTCGCCTTGCAATGCTGCCCGGACGAGCTCTTTGCAACGGGCCTCGATGTACTCAATGGCGTCCCCATTGGACCGCACCCCATCCAAGCCGGGTCTGGCGCAAATCGCTCCGCGATCTTCCAGCAGCGCCTGCAAGTCCAGCCCCAACGAGCGGGCTACCGCCGCACGGAGCGACGGCGCCTCCATGTTGTCCAGGCGGGTGAGGGCCAGCAGCAGGTCCACCAGCTGGTCTCCCTCAGGCGGCTGTCCCAGGACGTGCAGCCCATCTCGAATCTGCGAGTCCTTCAGCTCGCACAGGTAGCCGTCCACGTGCAGCAGGAAGCCGTCGAAATCCTCGGGCAGGGAAGAGGTGCCGAGGTCCCGGTGTAGCTGCGCCTCCACCACCGTTTTCCAGATTTGGTCGCGAATGATCGGCACTTTCTTGGGGTCGAGCGTCTGGACCTGGTAGTACTCGTCCATCAGCTGCTCGATACGGATGATCTCGTTGTAGCCGTCGGCCGTGGTCATGGGCGGGATGAGGTGATCGATGATGGCCGCGTGGCTGCGGCGCTTGGCCTGCGCGCCTTCACCGGGGTTGTTGATGATGAAGGGGTAGAAGTGCGGTAGGTCCGTGATAGCCAGGTCCGGATAGCACGCCTCCGATAAGCCCAGCGCCTTACCCGGCAGCCACTCTAACGTCCCGTGCTTGCCGAGATGCACGATCGCGTCCGCCCGAAAGACGTCCCTGATCCAGCGGTAGTAGGCCAGGTAATGGTGCGTCGGCGGCAGATCCGGTGAGTGGTAGATGGCGATGGGGTTCTCGCCGAAGCCGCGGGGTGGCTGCACCCCCACGAACACATTCCCCAGCCGAATCCCGGGGATGGCGAGGCCACCATCCACCTCGAATACCGAGCCCGGTGGCTCGTCCCAAGCCTCCCGCAGATCACCTTGAACACGCGAGGGCCAGTGGTCGAACCACTCCCGGTAGGTCGAATCGGACACGTGGCCCACGGCCTGCCGCAGCTGCTGCTGTGTTAGGAACTCGCGGTCGTTCGAGCAGCGGTCGATCAGCTGGAAGATGAGCTCGTCGCCCGTTGCCGGCAGGTCCTCCACCACATACCCGATCTCGCGCATGGCTCGCAGCACCGCCAGCAGCGACGCCGGCGTGTCCAAACCCACGGCGTTGCCGATGCGCGCGTTCTTGGTCGGATAGTTCGACAGCACGAAGGCGATGCGCTTGTCGGCGTTGGGTTTTCGGCGCAGCAGCGCCCAGTTGCGGGCCAGACGGGCGAAGGCGTCCACCCGCTCAGGCTCGGGTACGTAGCGCAGCACGGGACTGCCCAGCAGCTCATCCTGCGCTAGCTCCTCCTTGAACGAGATCGGCACCGTGATGATGCTGCCGTCGAACTCCGGCAGGGCCACGTTCATGGCCGCGTCCAGCGGCGATAGTCCGGCCTGGCTGCGCCGCCAGTCGGCCTGCGAGCTGGTGCTGATGATGGCCTGCAGCACTGGCACGTCGAGCTTCTGCAGCCAGTCCACCGAGCCGGTGGCGAAGCTGAGCGTATTCGCGATGGCGTCCACCTGGCCCTCGCGCAACAGCGGCTCGATCTGGGCGGCGTTCTCCGGCTTGAGCGAGTACACGAAGATGGGCAACGCCCGGCAGCCATAAGCCTCCAGCCGATTGCACAGCGCATCCACGAACTCCGTGTTCCCGCTCATCCAGTGCGCGCGGTAGAAGAGGACGGCGATCTTGGGCATTCCCTCTCCCTGGGGGAGAGGGCTAGCGAGAGGGCGCTCGTACACGCCATACCACGGCAGCTCCGCTGGCGGCTGGCACGGCCACCCTGCCAGCAGCGCCAGCATGTTGCCCAGGTTGCGCGCCCCGCCGTGGCACAGGTAGGCGAACACCTGCTGCACGATCTCCGCCGGCAACGTGCTCAGCTCCGCCAGCTCCGGATCGAACACCGAGTCGCCGGCGCAGGCCAGGAACCGCACGCCTCGCGCGAGGCACGCCTCCCGAATGGCTGAGAAGGCCGGCTCGAACGGACGCCGCCCGCCCAGTAGCCGCATCACGACCGCCGTGCGTGCGTTCTCGGCCAGCGCCACCGCCCCAGGCGCCGAGGGATTTGCCGCCCGTACCCCCGGAAAGCCTGCCGGCAGGTCCCCAACGACGCGTGACAACGTCAGGATCTCGGTGTCGGCCGTGGTCAGAAAAACGATCAAGCGCCAACTCTCCCTTTGGAGCGAAGTTCGTCGAGTTGGTCGCTCGGGCCTGTTTTCTGCCTGTCACAGTAGCGCCACTGGGGCGGACTTGCACCGCCTTGCCAGAGCCCGAACGGCTGCGCTATTTTACCGATCCAAACCCTTGTGCGATGGCACGTAATGTGCGTTGAGGGCAACCCAACGCGTCCGAACGCGACACGGGAATTTGGAGGACACGTCCATGGCAGCAAAGAAATTCGAGCCCTTCCGGGCAAAACTGATCGAGGAGCGCGAGCGCATAGAGAACCTCATGAGCATCGAGGCGGAGCGGCGCAGCTCCCTAACCGCCGGGGCCGATCAGGAACACTACGGCAACCATCCAGGTGACGAGGGCAGCGAAACCTTCGAGAAGGAGAAGAGCCTGGCCATGCAGGCCAACCTGCAGGTCATCCTCGACGAGATCGATCACGCGCTCCACAAGTTCGACAGGGGAACCTACGGCCGCTGCGATGAATGCAGCAACGAGATCCCGTTCGAGCGCTTGGAGATCCGGCCGCAGGCCACGCTCTGCGTCGAATGCAAGAGCAAAGTCGAGCACTCCCAGTTGGTGAGCCACCTGTCGGAGCACATGCGCAGCGCAGTCTGATGTTCCTCTCCCATCGCAATGGGAGAGGCTAGGTGAGGAAACCCGGAGGGGCCACGTGAGTGGCCTCTCTCTTTATGTGCTCGGGAAATAGTTCGCCAGCCAGCCGTCTAGCAGCTGCGTCACGCGCGAATCCTGGTCGGCGCGCAGGAAGTGGTCCAGATCTACGAATAGGTGCAGCTCGGCCGGCATGTTGGCCCGCAGGAACAGCTCCACCGATTCGCGGGTGGGCGTCACTGAGTCCTTGGCCGGATGGATGAGCAGCAGCGGCCGTGGCGCGATGTTGCCCACCACATCGTCGGCCCGGAAGTCGTACATGCTCTGAGCTACCTCCCACGGGAACTCCGTGAATGAGCCGGGCGCCATGTTGTGCCGCAGGTGCTCGGGAATGGGCACGATGTCGAAGCGCGGCACCATCATCCGCTCGCCGCGCTGGGCCCGTCGCCGCCCTTCCTCCAGCATGCTCGAGAACTTGTCCCAGGCCTCGGGCGTGGGATGCTGCGCCCGGAATTTGCGCTCCCCGTTGCCCCAGCCGCCAATCGAGACGACTGCCGCCGCGCGTTCGTCCACTCCGCCGGTGTAGACCGCCACGGCGGCGCCAAAGCTGTGGCCCAGCACGGCAATCCGCGAGCCATCGATATCGGGCCGGCTCTGCAGGTAGCTGATGGCGCTGCGCGTATCCGCCACCTGCTCCATGCAGATGACCACGCCGCGCTCGCCCTCGCTCTCGCCGCAGCCCCGGAAGTCGAAGCGCAGGGCGGCGTAGCCCTTGGAGGCCAGGTAGTCGGCCTCGCCGATTAAACCCGTGCCGCCCTTATTCGATCCAAAGCCGTGCAGCAGCAGGAAGCCGGGGTAGCGCTGGCCCTCCCGGTAGTTCGCCGGCCGGTGCAGGATGCCGCTGATCTTGAGGCGTTCGGAGGTGAACGTTACTTGCTCAGTCATCCGCCTATTATTGGGCGGCTGCCATGGTGGTGTTAAGCGCCGACGCCGAGCGGCGGCTGATCGGCGACATCCTGAGCGCTCTGTCCGTCGCCGAAGCTGATGCAGCGGTGGTCGCCGACGACCTCGTGGAAGCCGATCTGCGCGGGCACGATTCGCACGGCCTGGGGCGCCTGAATCTGCAGGTCGAGCTGCTGCGCAGCGGCCGGGTCAACGCCGCGGCCCGGCCACGCATCGTCGCCGACCAGCCCAGCGCCGTCGTCGTCGACGCCGAGAACAGCCTCGGCCCGCCGGCCGTGTTCTTCGGCCTCGATCGGGCCATCGACCGCGCACGCCAGCACGGCAGCTGTGCCGCCACGATCCGCAATCACGGCTACATCGCCTACCTGGGGCTGTATGTGGAGCGTGCCCTGGAGCACGATTGCATCTGCATCCTGCTGGCCAAGTCCAAGGGTAACGTCCATCCCTGGGGCGGGCTGCTGCCGCTGGTGGGCAGCAATCCCATCGCCGTCGCCATCCCCACCGAGGCCGAGCCGGTGCTCGTCGACATG
>DATGVV010000300.1:0-11169 GCA_035299885.1 Chloroflexota bacterium
CAGGATGTTGTTGGCCGACAGCATGAGGACGCGCGCCTCGGCCTGGGCCTCGGCCGACAGCGGCAGGTGCACTGCCATCTGGTCGCCGTCGAAGTCGGCGTTGAAGGCGGTACACACCAGGGGATGAATCTGGATGGCCGAGCCCTCGACCAGCACTGCCTCGAAGGCCTGGATGCCCAGGCGGTGCAGCGTGGGAGCGCGGTTCAGCATCACGGGATGGTCCTGAATGACCTCCTCGAGCACGTCCCAGACCTCGGGCCGGACGCGCTCGGCGATGCGCTTGGCACTCTTGATGTTGTGGGCGTAGCCGCGCTCCACCAGCTTGCGCATGACGAACGGCTTGAACAGCTCGAGCGCCATCTTCTTGGGCAAGCCGCACTGGTGCAGCTTGAGCTCCGGACCGACCACGATGACCGAGCGGCCGGAGTAGTCCACGCGCTTGCCGAGCAGGTTCTGGCGGAAGCGGCCCTGCTTGCCCTTGAGCATGTCGCTGAGGCTCTTCAGCTTGTGGTTGCCGCTGCCGGCCACGGCGCGCCCGCGGCGGCCGTTGTCGATCAGCGCGTCCACAGCCTCCTGCAGCATGCGCTTCTCGTTGCGGATGATGATCTCCGGCGCGCCCAGCTCCAGCAGCCGCTTGAGGCGGTTGTTGCGGTTGATCACGCGGCGATAGAGATCGTTGAGATCGGAAGTCGCGAAGCGTCCACCGTCCAACTGGACCATCGGCCGCAGGTCGGGCGGGATGACTGGCAGGACCGTCAGGATCATCCACTCCGGTGACGCGCCCGACTTGCGGAACGCCTCGACGACGCGCAGCCGCTTGGTGGCCTTCTTGCGCCGCTGACCGGAGGACGAGCGGATCTCGTTGCGCAACTCCTGCGCAAGCTGATCGAGGTTGAGGCTAGCCAGGATGTCGCGGATGGCTTCGGCGCCCATGCCGGCCCGGAAGAAATGGCCGGCTCCATCCTGTAGATCGCGATAGCGGTTCTCCGGCTGCAGCTGCAGCTTCTGGACCGACTCGATGTCCTGCCGCTTGAGAAGGAATTCCTCGTCCAGGTTCTTGATCTCGGTCTGGTACCACTCGTCCGCGGCCTGGCTGGCCGTTTCGATCTCGGGCGCGAACTCGTCCAGGTCGTGGGCGTGCTCGGCGTCAAAGGCTTCCTCGGCCTGGCGCAGAGCTTCCTCGCGCCGGGTGATTTCGGCCTGGACCTGGCGCGCCACGCCCTTGGCGTGCGCCGGGGTCACGACCGTGCCCTTTTTCAGGATGGTCTTGCCGGCCAGCTTGTGCTCCTTGTCGGCCGGCGAGCCGACCAGGCCGTTGAGCGCCTCCTGAAGGGCAGCGCCTTCCTCGGCCAGGGCAGTGACGCCGTCTTCGCCGGCGGCCTCACGCGGCTCGGCCAGGGCGTCGTTCTTCTGCGCCTCCAGCCGGCCCCGAGACTCGTTGTAGCCGGCGCTGACCTCGTCGATCTGCGCCTGGCGCTGCTCCTCCAGCTCGGCCAGGCGCTGCTGGTAGCGGTTGTCCAGGTTCGCCAGTGCCTTGGCCCGGCCGCTCTCGTCCACGTGGGTGACGATGAACTGAGCGAAGTACAGGATGCGCTCCAGGTTGCGCGGCGAGATGTCCAGCAGCAATCCGATGCGGCTGGGCGTGCCTTTGAAATACCAGATGTGGCTGACCGGCGAGGCCAGCTCGATGTGGCCCATGCGCTCGCGGCGGACCTTGGAGCGGGCCACCTCGACGCCGCACTTGTCGCACACGATGCCCTTGTAGCGGACGCGCTTGTACTTGCCGCAATAGCACTCCCAGTCCTTGGTGGGACCGAAGATGCGCTCGCAGAACAGGCCATCCTTCTCCGGCTTCAGGGTGCGGTAGTTGATGGTTTCCGGCTTGGTGACTTCGCCATACGACCAGGAGCGAATTTGCTCCGGCGAGGCGATGCTGATTCGAATCGCGTTGAAGTCGTTGACTTCCAACATTGGCTTATTCCTCGCTCTCGAACCCGGACAGGTTCAGTCCGAGCTCGGGCATGATGTCGCTTGCAGAATCCTCGACGAACTGGATCTTCTCCTCGTCCTCATTGAGGACCTCTACGGCCAGGCCAAGGGACTGCAGTTCCTTGACCAGGACCTTGAAGGACTCCGGTACGCCGGGCTCCATGATGCTTTCGCCCTTGACGATCGCCTCGTATGTCTTCACGCGTCCGACCACGTCGTCTGACTTGACGGTCAGGATTTCCTGCAGGGTGTGCGCCGCGCCATAAGCTTCGAGCGCCCACACCTCCATCTCGCCGAAACGCTGGCCGCCGAACTGCGCCTTTCCGCCCAGCGGCTGCTGGGTGATGAGCGAGTACGGACCTGTCGAGCGGGCGTGGATCTTGTCCTCGACCAAGTGGATTAGCTTCAGCATGTAGATGTAGCCGACAGCCACCTCGCGGTCGAAGGGGATGCCGGTGCGACCGTCGTACAGCAGCGCCTTGCCGTTGCGCGGCAGACCGCAGCCCTCGAGGATTTCCTCGATGCGCTCCTCGCTGAGGCTGTCGAAGACCGGCGTGGCGAAGCGCACGCCCATCTTGTGCGCGGCCCAGCCCAGGTGCGTCTCCAGCACTTGGCCCAGGTTCATGCGTGAGGGCGCGCCCAGCGGGTTGAGGATGATGTCGACGGGCGTGCCGTCGGCCAGGTAGGGCATGTCCTCCATCGGGACGACCTTGGAGATAACGCCCTTGTTGCCGTGGCGGCCGGCCATCTTGTCGCCTTCGGAGATCTTGCGCTTCTGGGCGATGCCGACCCGCACCAGCTGGTTGACGCCGGGCGGCAGCTCGTCGTTGTTCTCGCGCGAGAACACCCTGACTTCAACGACCTTGCCGGACTCGCCGTGCGGCACACGCAGCGAGCTGTCCTTGACCTCGCGCGCCTTCTCGCCGAAGATGGCCCGCAGCAGGCGCTCCTCAGCCGTCAGCTCCGTCTCGCCCTTGGGCGTGATCTTGCCGACCAGGATGTCGCCCGGGCCGACCTCGGCGCCGACGTAGATGATGCCCCGCTCGTCGAGGTTCTTCAGGCCCTCCTCGCCGACGTTGGGGATGTCGCGCGTGATCTCTTCGGGGCCGAGCTTGGTGTCGCGGGCCTCGATCTCGTGCTTTTCAATATGAATAGAGGTGAACAGGTCCTCGCGGACGACGCGCTCGCTGATCAGGATGGCGTCCTCGAAGTTGCCGCCCTCCCAGAACATGAACGCGCACAGGATGTTCTGGCCCAGCGCCAGCTCGCCATGATCCGTCGACGAGCTGTCGGCCAGCGCCTGCCCGCGAAGCACCGTCTCGCCGCGCTTGACGATCGGGCGCTGATTGATGCAGGTGCCGTTGTTCGAGCGCTCGAACTTGCGCAGGCGATAGCCGCGGTCGTGGCCATCGCTGCGGATCACGATCTCGCGCGCGGTCACCGAGATCACTTCGCCGTCCTCCTGGCAGACCACCACCTGGCCGGAGTCGAGCGCCGCCTGGCGCTCCACGCCGGTGCCGACCAGCGGCGCCTCAGGCGCCAGCAGCGGCACGGCCTGACGCTGCATGTTCGAGCCCATCAGGGCCCGGTTGGCATCGTCGTGCTCCAGGAAGGGGATGAGCGCCGTAGGCACAGACACGATCTGCTTGGGTGAGATGTCCATGTACTGAACGCGGCTTACCGACTGCTCCACGAAATGGCCGCCCTGGCGGGCCGACACGCGCTCGTCCAGCAACTCGCCCTTTTCATTGATGCGCACGTTGGCCTGGGCGATGACGTACTTCTCCTCCTCGTCGGCGGACAGGTACTCGATGTCATTGGACACGTGGGGCCGGGCTGCCGGCTTCTTGCTGCTGCTCTTGCCATTGCCCTTGTCCTCGGGCTGCACCACTTTCCGGTAAGGCGTCTCGATGAAGCCAAACTCGTTGATGCGGGCATAGGTCGCCAGCGAGCCGATAAGGCCGATGTTGGGGCCTTCAGGCGTCTCGATCGGGCATACGCGGCCGTAGTGCGAATGGTGTACGTCACGCACGTCGAAGCCGGCCCGCTCGCGGGACAGGCCGCCGGGGCCCATGGCGCTGAGGCGGCGCTTGTGCGCCAGCTCGGCCAGCGGGTTGGTCTGATCCATGAACTGGGACAGCTGGCTGCCGCCGAAGAACTCTTTCATGGCGGCGACCACCGGCCGGATGTTGATCAGCACGCTGGGCGTGACTGAATCGGGGTCCTGGATGGTCATGCGCTCCTTGACCACGCGCTCCATGCGCAGCAGGCCAACGCGGAACTGGTTCTGGATCAGCTCGCCCACGGCGCGGACGCGCCGATTGCCGAGGTGATCGATATCGTCGGGATCGACCTGGCTGTTGTTGAGATCGATCAGCCGGTCAACAATCTTGACCAGGTCGCTCTTCTCCAGGATGGTGGTGTCTTTGGGAGCATCACGCTCGAGCTTGCGATTCAGCTTGTAGCGGCCCACGCGGCCGAGGTCGTAGCGGCGGGCGTTGAAGAACAGCGAGTTGATCAGCGAGCGAGCGTTCTCCAGCGTGGGCGGGTCGCCCGGCCGAAGCTTCTTGTACATCTCGATGAGCCCCTCGTCCACGCTTTTGGTAGCGTCGCGGTCGATGGTCTCCTGGATGAAGTCGCGCTGCGGATCGATGACGTGCTTGAAGAGATCGATGATCTCTTCGTTGCTGCCGTAGCCGATGGCCCGCAGCAAGGTGGTTACGGGGATCTTGCGCTTGCGGTCGATCTTGACCGTCAGCACGTTCTTGTTGGACGTTTCGAACTCGAGCCAGGCGCCGCGGTTGGGGATGAGCTTGCCCATGAACAGCTTGCGGTCGGTGCCAGCGTCATATTCAGCGGTGAAGTAGATGCCGGGCGAGCGGACCAGCTGGCTCACGACGACGCGCTCGACGCCATTCACGATGAAGGTGCCCTGCTCTGTCATGAGCGGGAAGTCGCCCATGAAGATGTCCTGGTCCTTGATCTCGCCGGTCTGCTTGTTGCGCAGGCTGGCGCGGATGCGCAGAGGCGCCGAGTAGGTGATGTCCTTCTCACGGCTTTCCTGCTCGGTGTACTTTGGCTTGCCAAACGGCTCGTCCGGCACGGTGAAGTGCAGCTCCAGGTTGCGACCGGTGAAGTCAGAGATAGGCGAGATCTCCGCGAAGAGATGCTTCAGGCCCTCCCGCTTGAACCAATCAAAGGAATCAAGCTGGATTTTGATCAGGTTCTGCATGGCCAGGATGTCCGGGCTCTTGGCCTCGGAGATCCGCGTTGAAAACGGCGCGGCCAGAGAATCGATCGTGGTGGTGGCTTCAGCCATGTATGACTTTTCCCCTCAAATCAAATAAAGGACTGCGAAACGAAAGCTCGAACGAGCTACCGGGGTTTGCGGCCGGGCCGGGCAGTATGACCACGAGCTGGCGTGGACCCCAACGTGGCTGGCGTGCTGCGCCAGCCGTCACCTCCTGTGAGTGGCGTCTGGTGTGGGGAAAGTGCTACACTGCGGCAGGCGCGCGGGCATAATTCGCCCGCAAACGACAGGTTCAGTGGGAACACCGAACCTCCATTCTAACGCGCCAATGCTCCTGCGTCAACCGAAGCACCGCGCTCTCCGTCAGCGTGGGTGTTACCATCGCGCCCGTGCCGAGCAGCCGTGATGCATGGGCAGCTGAGATTCGGGCCCAGTTGATGGCTTCAGCCGATCTGCTGCGCAGGAGCACCGAAAGCGCCCAGCTCCTGGCCAGCGCCGCGGCGGCCATCGCCGATGCCTTCGCCGCCGGCAACAAGCTGCTGCTATGCGGCAACGGCGGCGGGGCCGCCGACGCGCAGCATATCGCCACTGAGCTCGTGGCCCGTTACAAACGGCAGCGGCGCGCTCTACCCGCCATCGCGCTCGGGACCGACGTGACCTTCCTCACGGCGCAGAGCAACGATTACGGTTTTGAGGGCGTCTTCGCGCGGCAGGTGGAGGCGCTGGGCGGTCGAGCAGATGTGCTGTGGGCGTTCAGCACCAGCGGCAACTCGGCTAACGTCGTCGCAGCGGTCCAGGCCGCCCGTGAGCGGGGGCTGGCGACGATCGGCTTCACCGGCGCCAGCGGCGGAAAACTGAAAGACCTGGTGGACTACTGTCTGTGCGTCCCCTCCAGCGACACGCCGCGCATCCAGGAGGCGCACATCGCCGCCGCGCATGTCATCTGCGACCTCGTGGAGCAAGCCCTCGCTGGTTAAGCTGCCCAGCCCAGCGAGCTGGCGATAGCGTGATAGAATTGGCCCTCCCGACATGACCTCCGAGAAGCTGCGCCTGGCGCTGCCCAGCAAGGGGCGCATGGAGGACGCGACGCTCGATTTCATGCGCAGCAGTGGCTTGCGCGTGGCGCGCCCCAATCCACGCCAGTACACCGCCTCGATCCGATCGCTCCCAGGCGCACAGGTGATCTTCCAGCGATCGGGCGACATCTACCGCCAGGTCAACGCCGGCAACGTGGACGCCGGCATCACCGGCCTGGACGATTACTCCGAGCAGCGGCAGGACGGCGACAACACGCTGCTCATCCTGGAGGACCTGGGCTATTCCCGATGCGAGCTGGTGCTGGCAGTGCCGGAGACCTGGACGCACGTCAACACCCTCAGTGACCTGGCGCGGCTGGCGTCCGAGCGGCGCGACGAAGGCCGCGAGCTGCGCATCGCCACGCACTATCCCAACCTGGTCAGCGGCTTCTTCCGCGGCCACGGCATCCAGCACTTCCTGCTGGAGACGCAGTACGAAGGCACGCTGGAGATGGCGCCTAATATGGGCACTGCCGACCTGATCGCCGATCTATCCGAAACGGGCACCACCATCAAGGAAAATCACCTGAAGATGATCGGTGGCGGCACCGTCCTCAAATCGCAGTCCTGCCTGATCGGCAATCGCGGCACACTCGGCCAGGCCGGCAAGCTCGACACCATCCGCTACATGCTGGAGCTGATGGAGGCCGGTCTGCGCTCGGAGGGCTTCTACTATCTAATAGCCAACGTCGCCGGCAGCTCCCAAGAGTCGGTGGCCGAGTTGATCTTCCAGCGCCCCGAACTGGCCGGGCTGACAGGGCCCACTATTTCGAAGGTCTATCCGAAGTCGGGCAAGGGCAGCTGGTACGACGTGACCATCATCGTCGAGCACGAGCACCTGATCACGGCTATCGATCACCTGCGGGCGATCGGCGCGACCGGCATCGCCGCCATCCCCACCAAGTACTCGTTCGAGGATCGCTGCCGGGCTTACGAGCGGCTGGCCCAGGCCTGCCAGGCTGCCGTCAGCTAAACCTGCAGCGTGAAACTGCGCATCTTCGAGGACGTCCAGATGGCGCGCCAAACGGTGCTGCGGCGCGTGCCCTTCGACGAGGTTCCGGTTTCGCCTGAGCTGGAGGCGGGCATCCGGCGCATCTTCGGTGAGCCGCTGACGCCCGAGCAAGTGGTTGCGCACATCCTGCGCGACGTCCGGACGCGCGGCGATGCCGCGCTGCGCGAATACGCCGAGCGCATCGACGGCAGCAAGCTCGACGACATCGAGGTGCCCGCGGCCGAGCTGGACGCCGCCTACGACGGCTTGGACCCCAAGCTGCGCAGCGCGCTCGAGGTGGCCGCCGGCCAGGTGCTCGAGTTCCACAAGCGGCAGCACAAGGATTCCTGGACCCACCGCACGTCCGCCGGCGCCGTAGGCCAGATGGTGCGGCCCCTGCAGCGCGTTGGTCTGTACGCGCCGGGCGGCCGGGCCATCTACCCCTCCACCGTCATCATGGCCGCCGTGCCGGCGAAAGTCGCAGGCGTCGAGGAGATTGTGGTCTGCAGCCCGGCGGGTGAGAGTGGCCACGTCTCGCCACTCATCCTGGCCGCCTGCAAGCTGTGCGGCGTGGATCGCGTCTATGCGCTTGGCGGCGCCCAGGCGATCGCCGCCATGGCCTACGGCACGGAGACTGTCACACGCGTGGACAAGATCGTGGGGCCGGGCAACCTGTTCGTGGTCCTGGCCAAGCGCCAGGTCTTCGGCGCGGTGGACATCGACCAGCTGCCCGGCCCGACTGAGGCACTGGTGGTGGCCGACGCCAAGGCGGATCCTGCCTCCGTGGCTGTGGACCTGCTGGCCCAGGCCGAGCACGATGCCCTGGCCTCGCCGGTGCTCATCACGCCCTCGCGGGAGCTGGCCGATCAGGTCAACGCCGAGATCGAGCAGCTGCTGAAACGCCTGTCGCGGCGCGAGATCATCGAAGCCTCAATGGCTCGCAACGGCGGCATTGTGCTGACCTCGAGCGTCGAGGAAGCCATCGATCTGGCTAACGAGTACGCCCCCGAGCACATGTGCCTGATGCTGGACGACGCCTGGAAGCAGCTGGACCGCGTGCGCAACGCCGGCGGCGTCTTCGTCGGCGAAGCCTGCGCCGAGGCGCTGGGCGACTACGTGGTCGGCCCCAGCCACATCATGCCCACCGGCGGCACGGCCCGCTTCTCGTCGGCGCTAAACGTCTGGGATTTCGTCAAGATCATCAGCGTCTTCGGCCTCAACCAGCAGGGCGTTGAGGCGCTCGCCCCGGCGGCCATCATCCTGGCCGAAGCCGAAGGCTTCACCGCGCACGCGGCGGCGATCCAGCTGAGGCTGGATCGCAATTCAAAATTCAAAATTCAAAATTCAAAATGACAGTGGCGGCGGATCCGGGCATTCTGGACCGAACACTGGAATACCCTTTGCGCGCGGTGCGCGTGTTTCGGGAACTCGAATCGGATGCGGCGGGACGAATCTTGGGCCGGCAGTTTCTGCGTTCGGCTACCTCGATCGGCGCGAACGTGCATGAAGCCCAGGCCGGGCAGAGCAAACCGGATTTCATCGCCAAGATCTCAATTGCCCATAAAGAACGTGTGGAGTCGCTCTACTGGCTGCAGCTCATCGGAAAAGCGGCAATCTTGCCAGCCGCAAGGCTAAGCGCGATCGTCGATGAAACCGATCAGCTGACCCGGATTCTGGCCGCCATCCTGGTTAAGTCCAAACGAGCTAAGTAGTTCTTTTTTGAATTTTGAATTTTGAATTTTGAATTTCTAGTCCGCCCCGACATCGCCGAATTAGACCAATACGCGCCGGTTGAGCCCATTGCGGCGCAGGCGAGGAAGCTGGGGCTGCGGCCGGGGCAGATCGCCAAGCTCGACGGGAACGAGAATCCCTACGGGCCTTCGCCGAAGGTGGCGGAGGCGGTTGCCCGAACGCGCTTCGAGCTGTACCCGGACCCGTTCCACACGGAGCCGCGGGAGGCGATCGCGGACTTCGCCGGCGCGCCGGCCGAGCAGATCATGTTCGGCAATGGCTCGGACGAGCTGCTGGAACTGGTAATCCGGCTGCTGCTCTCGCCCGGTGATGAAGTGGTCACCTGCGAGCCGACGTTCGGCATGTACAGCTTCCTGCCGCCACTGTTCCTGGGCAAGGTGGTAAGCGTCCCACGGCGCCAGGACTTCAGCGTCGACGTGGATGCCGTGCTAGCGGCGATCACCGCGCGGACGAAGCTGGTACTCTTGGCCTCGCCGAACAATCCCACGGGCAACCTGCTACCGGCGGCAGACGTGGAGCGCTTGCTCGATTCAGGCCGGGTAGTCCTGCTGGACGAGGCTTACGTCGAGTTCTCCGAGGGCTGCGCGACGGCGGTCCCGCTCACGGTCAGGTACGACAATCTGGTGGTGCTGCGCACATTCAGCAAATGGGCGGGCCTGGCCGGCTTGCGGGTGGGCTATGGCGTGTTCCCGGCGCAGCTGATCCGCCACCTGTGGAAGATCAAGCAGCCGTACAACGTGAACGTGGCGGCCGCGGCGGCCGTCCTGGCGAGCCTGGCCGATCGCGACTACTTGCTAGCGAACGTGGGCAAGATGGTGGCCGAACGAGGTCGCATGCTCCAGGCGCTCTCAGCAGTTCCGGGCTGGAGGGTGTACCCGTCCGACGCCAATTTCCTGCTGTGCCGCGTGCCGAACGCCCGCAAGGTCAAAGAGCAGTTGTGGGAAAAGGGCATCATGGTCCGAAGCTACTTCGACAAGCCGGGCCTGGAGGACTGCCTACGGATCTCCGTCGGCCTGCCCGAGCATACTGATCGGCTGGTGGAAGCAATGAATTCAAAATGAGAACCGCGGCGGTCGAGCGAAAAACCAAAGAAACGCAGATCAAGGTCGAGCTGAACGTCGACGGCAGCGGCCAGGGCGAGATCGATACCGGCATGCCGTTTATGGATCACATGTTGGGGCATATCCGCCAGCATGGGCTGTTCGATCTGACCATCAAGGCCAGCGGCGATCTGCAGATCGACGAGCACCATACCGTCGAGGACATCGCCATCACGCTGGCGCAGGCACTCACGCAGGCGCTCGGCGACAAGCGAGGCATCACGCGCATGGGTTGGGCCCTGGTGCCCATGGACGAGGCGCTGGCCCAGGTGGCGGTGGATATCAGCGGCCGCGGCGTCAGCTCGCTGGACATGCCCTTCGGCAACGCCAAGTTGGGCACGATGGAGAGCCAGTTGCTGGCGCACTTCGTTGACAGCCTGGCGCGCCATGGAGGCATCAACATCAATGCCAAAATCGTGCAAGGCGATAATGACCATCACCGTGCCGAGGCGCTGTTCAAGGCGCTAGGCCGGGCATTGGACCAAGCAACCGCGCTCGATCCCCGCCTGGGGGCGAGCATTCCGAGCACCAAGGGGAGCTTATGAAGGCGTATTCGGCGGACAAGATCCGGAACGTCGCACTCGTCGGCCACGGCGGCAGCGGCAAGACCACCCTGGCCGAGGCGGTGCTGTTCGACAGCGGCGCTATCAACCGCCTGGGCAAGGTGGACGAGGGCAACACCACCTCCGATTACGACCCCGATGAAATCAAGCACCACATTTCCATCAACCTGTCGCTGCTGCCGCTGGAATGGAAGGACCACAAGATCAACCTGATCGACATTCCGGGCTACCCGGATTTCGTGGGCGAGGTCAAGGCCGGCCTGCGGGTGGCTGACGCCGCCCTGGTGCTGGTCGACGCCGTGGCTGGCGCCGAAGTCGGGACGGGCATCGTCTGGCGGGCGGCCGACGAGTACAAGCTGCCGCGCGTTGTGGCTGTGACCAAGCTGGAGCGCGAGCACGCCAACTTCGAGAACGCCGTCCAGTCGATCCGCGATGGGCTGGATGCGAA
>DATGVV010000301.1:0-3637 GCA_035299885.1 Chloroflexota bacterium
AAGCGTCGAGATCTCCAGCGGAGATGTATCAAATGGATAGGGTTCGAAGCGGACGTCGTCCTTGCCTACCGGCTCGAGACGGATATCCAGCAGCTCATCCGACCCCGGCCGGACCGGCACGCGCTCCAGGACCACCGGCTGCAGCTGCTCTCCCGAGTAGCCGTCGCAGCAGAAGTGCAGCGAGAGCAGATCGAATACCTGCAGCAGCTGGTAGTTGTACCAGAACAGATCGCGTGAACCATCACGTAGGCCTAACTGGTCGGCGGTCTCGCGCTGCCAGCCCTGGAGATCGTCCAGCGCGTCGGCAATCCCAAGAGCCGGGCCTTCGGGCGCCGCCGGCTGACTGCCGTTCAGCTTGCGCATCCTGACGGTGTCATAGCGGCGCTTGCGCAGCCCTGCGTGGTGCATCGACACCACCAGCGCGGCGTACGGGTCTCGTTCGCGAATCCAGAGTGAGTTCAGGTTGTCGGATTCGCGGTTTCGTACCTCGGGTGGGGCGCCGCGAAAGTTATAGGGCAGGCCGCTTTCCGGATCGATCGGCAGGTTAGCCTCCATGTCCCGATGGCCGCTGTCGTGATAAATCGTGCCAAACACCATGGATTCGTAGGGCTCCAAACGCGCGAAGCGCTCGTTTCCCCAATGTGCAGCGAACTGCGCCGCCACGTCCGCGTGGCTCTCCTGTGAAATGGCCACTACCTTGCTGTCGTTGACGCGCCGAATGATCATCGCTCTTTCCTCCGCGCGCATTATCTCCCACGCTGGCCACAGGAGGCAATCGTCAGCGCGTCGCGACGCCTGTAATGGCGCAAGCTTTCTCAGCGCCTCGTTGCTTCGACAATCGCACTCATGCTTGCCCTGGCGGCGTGCGGCGGCTCCGCCAGCGCTCCCTTCAGCGCCGGCGCGAGCCCGGCTGGGTCAGCGGCGGCCAGTGCTGCCGCCAAGCCGCCAGCTGCGAGTGCGCCGGCTGCCGCGAGCAAGCCAGCAAGCGCATCCGCTCCGGCGGGCTTGACCGCGCTGAAGTCGGCCTATGTGGTGCTCAGCACCCATACGTTACCGAGCTGGATCGCGGACAGCGAAGGCTCCTTCAGGCAGCAGGGCCTCGACGTGCAGCTCAGCTACATTGCCGGCAGCACGGTGGCGCTGCCCGCGCTGGCGGCCGGCGAGCTGGGCATCCTCCACGCCAGCCCCGCCACTTCGGTGCAAGGTCAGCTCAAGGGTCAGGACACCGTGATCCTGGCGCAGCACATCGGCACCGCCGACAACCGGCTGGTGGCCCGCGGCAACATCACCAGCCTGGCCGACCTCAAGGGGAAGACGATTGCTGCGACCCGGCCGGGAACCGTGGCGGACCTGGTTCTCCAAGAGCTGCTGCGACGCAACAACTTCACGCCGGGCAAGGACATCCAGATCAGCTTCATGGGCGACCAGGGAGCGATGGCCGCGGCGCTGCAGAACGGCGCGATTGAGGCCGCTCTGGTGGACGTGCCGTTTTATCTCATCACCGTCAAGCAGGGGGCGCACGTCGTTTACAACACCCGCGACCTGAATTTCCCCTACCCAGTCGATGGCATCCTCTCGACGCGCAAGTTCGTCCGCGAGCATCCGGACACGGTCAACGCCTACCTGAGGGCCTACCTGCAAGCGCTGCGCTTCGAGCGCGCAAATCCGCAGAAGGTGCAGGACATCCTGGGCAAGCAGACCAAGGAAACCGACCCTGAGCTGCTGTCCACGGCCTACAAGGACGAGATGGAGATCCTGATGGACAACCCGGTGCCGTCACTGGATGGCATCAAGACCGTGCTGCCGCTGTTCGACGGCGCTGGGAAGAACCCGGCGGATTTTGTCGACGACGCGCCGCTGCAGAAGGCGATGCAGGACCTGGGACCGGCCAAGTAACTGGGCTGTCGCTCCCTGCCAGCCGGCCTGGTAGCATGAGGCCCATGATCAAGGCAGAAGGCATCACCCACTTCTCAATCCCAGTTCGAGACCTGACCGAGGCGGAGAAGTTCTACCAGGAAATCGTCGGCCTGGAGTATCGCGGCCGGCTTGGCGATTCAGGCATGGCGTGCGTCAGCGTCGGCGACAGCAACATCCTGCTGTGTGAGACCAAAGAACTGCCGCCGGCCCCGGATTCCAGCTCGAGCGGTACCTCGCAGGTGCACCATTCGTTCCACTTCGCCCCTGCTGACTGGGAGAAAGGCGTGCGCCAGCTGGTGGAACGGGGCGTGCCCATCACCCACCTGGAGTACCGGGAGAAGGGCTACTTCACGGGGCGCGAAGTGTACTTCCTCGATCCATCCGGCAACCGGCTCGAGCTGCGCGATCCGACGTGGCAAGCGGGCATGCCGAAGCCGACCATTGAGGAAATCGTCGCCAAAGCCGCGGCTGGTTGATTAACGCGCCGGCATGCCAAATGGCTGACCGGCCTATGATACGGACGATGGCGAGAGAACAAGTTGAGCTGGCGCAGGCGTATCGAACAACGCCGACTGGTTTATACCTGTTCACCTCCTGGGCGGATGGTCATCCGAACGTGCAGTTCGCATTCCGAGGCCTGGGCATCCAGGACGACCCGCCATACGTGCTGGTGGGCGTGCAGCATAAGAACTACAGCCTCAATGCCATCCGGGAAACGGGCGAGTTCGGCCTCAATACCTGCTCGCAGGAGCAGGTGGCGGCCATCGATGCTGGGGCGTCATCGACCCCTGGGCTCGATTGCTGTTTTCTCAAACGACGCCAGAGGCCGGCCGGGGCTATGGCGGAGCGGAGGTGAAGGTGCAGCAAACCTTCAACTACTTCCTCGAGGAAGCGGCGATCCATGAAGGCAGCCCACAGGAAATCCTGGAACGAGGCGAGGCGTAGGAGCTTCCGCCTTTGCTCATCATCCAGGGCACCGAAGATATGAACATTCCGCTCACGCTACCCCAGCGCTTCGCGCCAGCCTATCGAGCTGCAGGTGGTTCCGTGCAAGTCGAGTGGTTCCCCGGCCAGCCGCACGGATTCGCCTCTCGGCCGGGGCCCGAAGCGGACCGTGCCATCGGCATTATGAAAGAATTCGTCGCTGCCGTCTGCGCTGCAGCCTCAGCGGTACCGGCCTGACGGAGCCTTCAAGGAGGAGTGCTTGAGCATCGCGCTGAACCACATCATCATCCCGTCGAAGGACAAGTGGGCGTCTGCCAAATTTCTCGCGGACATCCTGGGCACCACCGCGGGGCCGGAATGGGGACGATTCGTGTCTGTTCAGGTAGATAACGGCGTGACGCTGGACTACGCCGAAGCCGACTCCATCCAACCTATGCACTGCGCCTTCCTGGTTGGTGATGACGACTTCGATGCCGGGCTGGCGAAGCTGCAGGCCGCCGGCATTCCCATTTCTGGCGGCCCGCACGGCGATCAGCCCGGTGAAATCAATCATCTCTATGGCGGCCGCGGAGTGTACTTCAAGGATCCCAACGGCCATTTGCTCGAGCTGATAACGGCGCCTTACACCGAAAACAGGGCCACCATCGGCGGATAACGCCGCTTACTTGAGGATGTCGCGGTGCAGCGGCTCGATTCGGCCGCTGTCGATCTCCTTCAGCCGCTCCTCGCTTAGCGGATAGCCGAACATCTCGTTCCGCATCTGCACTCGCTGCCT
>DATGVV010000302.1:0-8303 GCA_035299885.1 Chloroflexota bacterium
CGGGGTTTGCCATCCCAGCCGATCTGCTCCATCTGAAAGTAGAGCTGAATCGCGTGGCCATCCGGGTCCAACACACACGCCGAGTAATCGACTCCCGGAGAGAGCTCCGGCGGAAGCTCCCGTACCGTGTTGCCCTCGGCGCGCAAGAAGTCGAGTGCGTCGTTCAGCTGTCGGTAGGTAGCTACCTGAACGCCCCAGCTCAGGCAGGTTGTATGGTCGCTGAGCTCCAGCATCGAACGCAAGGCTTTGGGATAGAGGGCTAGAGAATGGTGTTCCGTGTTGACCCGAAGGAAGACGCAGCGGTGACCCTGCCAGGTGACCTCCTCCGTCGGCACAAATCCCATGACGTCCCGATAGAAGGCTTCGGCGGCGGCCATGTCGTCGACGAACAACCGCAAAGGACCCATGCCCACGATCTTGAATGGGCGCGGCAGCAAAACGCCATCAACCTCGAACCTGGCCGGCAGCTCGAGATGGCGATATCCCGACTCCAAGTCCGTTCCCTGGGCTAACGCCTCCTGGACCTCATCGAACTCGGATATCTGCGGCACCGGAGGAGGCACGTGAAAAGCACGGTCATACATCGCCTTGGGCTTCGTGCGGCCCGTCCAGCCTATTTGCTCCATTCCATAAAACAGCTCGACTGTGCGACCATCCGGGTCCGTGAAGTAGACATGCCAGTTGGAGCCCGGCATGTCTCGGCCCACATTTCGAATCTTGAATCCACGTTCCGTCAGCCAGGGGATGGTATTGGTCACCTCGGTTAGTCCACCCACCTGCCAGCTCATTTGCCCGGTGGAGTCGTGCCCTTCAACTCCGCGGCGCAAGTCGGAGGCACGCTTGTTGCCGGGAACAAAGGCGTGATGGTCGCCGTTGTAACGCATGAAGTACGCGCTCGGATCCTCTATTCCATCCATAGCTTCGGGATTCTTGGCAATGGTCCGGTAATCTAATTTGTCTGAAATCCTGAAGCCGAGGAGGTCGGTGTAGAACCTGATGCCCTCCTTCATCCGCGTTAAATGCAGCCCAAAGTGCCCCAAGCGCCGAATCTTGAAAGGACGGGCGAGCATTACGCCACCCACGTCGTACTGATTCTGAGCCGCGGTTGTCATCGTGTTCTCCCTTCGGGGGGATCAGCGGTTGATGAGCTGTTGTACCTCGTAGTGCTGGACCTGCCAATCTTTCATGAAAGGGTCAATGGTTGCTCGGAAGCGATTCTGTTTAGGGGTCTGCCTATGCTGTCGGTGCGCTTCTACACCGTCCCACTCGATGATGACGAGCAGCTTGCTCGCATCCTCTATGCACGGCAAGATTTTGCCCTCGTGAGAACCCTCGAAGCTGGCTTCGTTCCAAGCCTGGCGGTAGACCCTCACGAATTCATCGCGGCGGTCAGGATCGACCGTCAGATGCACGAGCTCGTAGATCACGGCCCCGATGGTATCACGGGCTTTGGGCTCGCAGAAAGACCTTGTCTCCCAGGCATCAAGCCTATGCTCTGAGCACAACCTTTTACCGACGGCTGATTGTTTACTTAGAAAACAGGCGACCGGCTATCTGGCTCTTGACTAACTCGCATGAATTACTTGTGAAATAGGAATTATTGAGCCTGTGGATAGGTGATAGGGTAGACGAACCGTGAACGCCTCGGAGCTCCTGGTACTGGAAGGCTTGTCGCTCGGAAAGACCTTGGCCCAGATCGCCGCGGAGTTAGCAGTCGGCGAATCGGCAGTCAGCCGATCTGTAAGTCATATGGAGCGCCTCATGGGCCTGCAGATTGTGGACCGCCAACGCCACCGCCTCCGTCTGACGCCCACGGGACGCGACCTGGCGCTTGCGGCCAGTCACGCTGCGCGACAGCTGCGCGACTTCGACGACCTCGTCGAGCAGTACCGACGTGGCCAGGCGGGTCGTCTGCGCGTTCTCAGCAGCAACTCGCCGGCGAACTACTTCCTTCCACAGGTCATTAACGACTTCCTGGAGCGGTTCCCCGATGCCGACATTCAGCTCGACGTGGAGAGCGGGCACGATATCTGGCCGGTGTTTGCCCAGGGACACAATGACCTTGGCATTGGTCCAGCGGAAGGCCCGGCAAACGTTGCCCGCAAGTTTCTAGCTGAAGGCGTGTGGACCTCGGAACCGCTGTATGAGGATCCTCTTGTGCTTTTCGTTTCGGCCGCCAACCCGCTCGGTCGCAGCCGTGACGTCACCCTCCACTCCCTGAGCAACCATACCTTTGTCGGTATGTATGGCGAGGGCTTCTGGACCCGGTTCTTGGAGCAACTTGCGAGCAAGGGCTTGAAGGTAGGACGGGTTGTCGAGTTGAAGGGGGTGGAGGGCGTGAAACGATTGGTAGAGTCCGGCCAAGGTATAGGAGTGCACCTCAGGTCGGCCATCGCGCGTGAAGTTCGCGAAGGCCGGTTGATGACGCTGAACGTACCAGACCTCGTCCCACCGTACCGCTATGTACTGGTGCGTCGGGCAAACCAAGGGCAATCGTCCCTCGTGAGTGCCTTCTCCGAGCTGGTCCGCGGGCGACTTCCTGAGATGAGCACCACGTCGAAGCGCGTGCGGCGCCCCAGGCTGCTTACCGATAGGGGCCTAGCGTCTTGACCGCCGCCTCCGCATAGCTGGTATCGATCAGCTTCCGCAGGTCGACTGGCGCCTGCAGGGTCTTGTGGTCGATGTAATACTGCTGGTCGTCGATCAGCGATTGCAGATTAAGCTTGCCGTCGGGATCGGCGCCTGTGGGCACCACCTTGGCGGCTAGCGCTGGATCCTTCAGCGATGTGTAGCGTGCCAAAGTCTCATAGATCGGCGCCATGTCTGCCTTGCCTTCGACTGCCCGACTATAGTCGCGGACGCCTTTGAGGTAGGCCACCATGAAGCCACGAGCCAGGTCATCTCGCTTCAGCAGGGACGGGCCAAACGAGATCACGCCCTGTTGCTGACCCGGATACACCTCGTCCACCCCAGCGACCCGTACCGCAAAGCCCTGGCTCACCGCGGTTGCGACGAACGGCTCGATCGATATCGCCGCATCAATCGCTTTGTTGGCGAACGCGCCTGGCATGTCGCCGAACCCCAGCACCTTGAGCTCCTTGAAGTCGGCCCGGGTCAGCTTGGCCTGAGCCAGCCAGCGGTCGAGGACGATGGACGCGGCTGAGGCATCCACGGGCGGCGACAAAGCGAACACCAAGCCCTTCAAGTCGCTCGGACCTTTGAATCGCCCGCCGTCGACCACGTCCTTTCGAACCAGAAATGCGACGGTCCCCCGCCCGGGGACCGTCGACGATTGGCCGGCGACGATCTTGACGTCCACACCGCGGCCGATGGCGCTCAATAGTCCAGCCTGGACGGAAAGGGAGGACAAGTCAATCTGGCCGGTCGATAGTGGCGCTACTATCTCGAGTCCGCCTCCGAAGCGAACGTAGTCGACCGCAATGCGCTGCTCGGCGAAGTAGCCGCGGTCGCTCGCCAGATAGAGGCCGACGTCGCCGGTGGATCCTAGCCCGCCGTGGTGGAGCGTGGTGAGCCCCGAAGCCGCGGGAGCGGATGCGTTCGCGGCGCTTGCGGCCGTGCCCGCCCTGCTGGCAGCCAGCGAGGGCAGGGCGCCTCCCGAGGGGGATGTACTCGCCGCGGCGCTTGCCTTGGCAGAGGAAGCCGAGCTAACGGGCGGCGCCGCGCTGCCACAGGCGGCGAGGAGAGTGCTCAGCGCAATGCCCAAGATGAGGACCGGGGTCCCGACCCGGGCGTGCAACGGTGACAAGCTTCTATTCACTTTTGCTACATGTCATTCTGACGAGCCTCAGCAAGGAAGAATCGGTCTCACCGGACCGGGAACCGATCCTTCGCTGAGCTCAGGATGACACATTGCCGACTCCTGCCGGCTTACTCGGTTGTCGCGAAGACGTGCTCCACTGCCGAGATGTTCGCCTGAACCGTTTTCCAGCTCTCGCCGCCATCGCTCGATGACGCCACCGAGCCGCGACCACCTCTGCCAGGCATGGGCACGCCGGCCGACTCGCCCAGGCCCGCGAACAGCACATTCTTGTCGTGCGGATGGGGGCACAGCGCCCAGATCATCGGGCCCATCTCCTCGGGCAGACCGTTGCCGGCGCCGATGCGCTGCCAGGACTGGCCGCAGTCCGCGCTGCGGAACAAGGCCGCACGCGAGCCGACCTCTTTGTCATCCCATTTCACGCGACTCTTCATTGCCGGCCAGAAGCCGGGCGACCCCTCGGCGGTGGCCACCACGATCACCGGGTCCCCGCCGTTGGCCGGCGGCAGGACGACCATGTCGTGGAAGTAGTCTCGATCGCAGCCATTCTGAGCTCGGGTCCAGCCATCAGCCGGATCATCCGTGGTGTAGAAGCCCCGCGCGGACGATAGGAAATAGCGGTCGAACCGATGCGGCAGGCTCGTGATGACATGAATGTCCAAGTAGTCGATGCCCTCGCTGACGTCCTCCCAGGTTTGCCCGCGGTCGGTACTGCGCGCGACACCGCCGTGCTCTATTGGGCAGATCAGCAGGTTCGGATCGTCCGGATGGATGAACATCTGCAGGACGTGGCCCTGGTGTGGTGGCACCGGGAACCACCAGTCCTGCCGGCGATGCCGAAAGTCCTGCTGGTGTGACACATCCATATTGACGGGCTCCACCTCGCCCAGCCTCTCATGCGTCTCCTGTGGCAGGCGTTGGAGTGAAGTGAGCTCCTCCCAGCTGTCGCCGCCGTCTTCGCTGCGAAAGAGATGGACCGGATCCGTTCCGGCGTAGATGACCCTGTCGTCCGTGGGATCGATCGTCACCGATCGAAAATCGCCGTCCAGCACCTTGCGCCAATGCAATCCGGCGTCGTCGCTGCGGTGCAGACCTTCTCGCAGTCCTAGAAACACGCGTTCCGTCTTCTCGCGGCAGCCCCACACCGCTTGAACGACCTCGCCCGAAAACGCTTCGGACACCAGCTCACATTGTCCGCTGCGCACACTCAGTACTTGCACACCGTCGTATGTCCCGGCATAGACCCGAGCTCCGTCAGCCATGTGAAACACCTCCTGGTGGGGCGATGATACCGGAGCTCTAGTAGGTCGTCAATGCACGTCGCCGACGGTTGAAGCCAGGCCCCATAGGTGGTGGATGATCTCCTGCTTCTGGGCGCACGGCGCATGGAACACGATGCGCCCCTCCTGCATCACATAAGCGGAGCTGGCCAAACGCAAGGCCTCGTTCACGTTCTGCTCGACCAGAAGCACCGATAGCCCCAGCTGCTCGCGCATCTGCTGAATGGTGTCGAACACGCGCGCCACGACCACTGGGGCAAGCCCCATGGAGGGCTCATCCAGCAGCAACAGGTCGGGTGCGGTCATCAGCGCGATGGCAATGGCCAGCATCTGCCGCTGCCCACCGCTGAGCAAGCTGGCCGATATGCGCCGCCGCTCGGCCAGGATCGGAAACAGCCCGAACATCTGGTCCATACGCTCGGCTAGGACGTTCTTGCCCCCGGCGAGCGGGTAAGCGCCTAGACGGAGGTTGGCATCGACCGAGAGATGGGGAAAGACATTCCGCTCCTGGGGCACATAGCGTAGGCGGCGGCCGCCGAAGGTGACGGTGCCCGACCATCTGGCCAGCTGGCCACAGATAGCTCGCAGAAGGGTCGTCTTGCCCGCGCCGTTGTGGCCCAGCAGGGTGATGATGTCATTGGCCGGTACCTCGAGGCCGACACCGTGCAGCACCTCGAAACTGCCATAGCCGGTCACAAGATCACGGATTTCAAGCATCGTAGAGACGCCCCAAATACTCGTCGATGACGCGCCGATCGCGCAGCACCCGATCAGGAGCCCCGGAGGCGATGACCGTGCCCTGCAGGACTACGACATGGTCGGCCAATTCGGCCACGACGTCGACGTTGTGCTCGATCAGGAGAATCGTCCGGCCCTCCTGCCGCAAACTGCGCAGGAAGCCGGTCACGATTGGCACACGCTGCAGCTCCAGGCCCGAGGTTGGCTCGTCCAACAACAGCGTGTCGGCGCCGGTGGCAGCGGCGCGGGCCAGTCCCAGGAGCTTCTGGCTGCCGAACGGCAAGCTAGCGGCGGGCTGCGCGGCGTCTCGATCCAAGCCCAGCTGAGCCAGGAGCTCTAGGGCGGTTGCGCGCGCGGCGCGCTCGGCCGATCGCCAGCGCCACCCCAACAGCCCAAGCAAGCGGTCACCCGGCTGCCGGGGCAGCGCGACCAGGACATTTTCCAGCGCGGTCAGCGTGGAGAAAGCGCGCACCTCCTGGAATGTCCGGACCAACCCCAGCCGCAGCGCGTCCGACGGACGCAGCCCATCGAGCACACGCCCGTCCTTGCGCATCCCGCCGCGATCTGGTCGAAGAGCGCCGCAGATCATATTGATCAGCGTGGTCTTGCCGGCGCCATTGGGGCCGATTAACGCCGTGATTTGGCCGGTGGGCGCATGGAAGGTCACGTCATCGAACACCAGCAGGCCGCCAAAACGCTTAGCCGCATTCTCGACCTCGAGCCGCTTACTCATGGAACTCGTACTTGCCCACCAGGCCTTGGCGGCGGAACAGCATCAGCAGCACCAGCAAACAGCCGTACAGTATTTGTTGCGCAGGCGCTGCAAAATCGCTGGGCAGGCCGCTGAAGCGCAGCCCCTCATTGAACAGAATCAAGACGAGCGGGCCGAGGATCGAACCAAGTACACTGGCCAGCCCGCCCACGCCGATGTAAACCAGCAGGAAAAAGGAAAACGTCACCACGAAAACGGTCGGGTCAATGTAGAACAGATTGGTGGCGTACAGCGCGCCAGCCAAGCCCGCCATGCCGCCGCTTACGGTCCAGATAGCCATGCGGTAACGGCCGGGGTCTTTCCCGATCGACTCCAACGCCGCTGGATCGTCTCGGACCGCTCGCAGGGAGCGGCCGAATGGGGAGCTCATGATCCACCAGGCAGCGGCCGCGCAGATCGCCAGGGCCAACGCGCACATCACGAAGCGGCCCGCGGAGCTATCGAGGGGCGGCGGCAGCTTCAGCCCCAGCAAGCCCTCTGCCGCCTGCGAGCGAGGGGCCACGTTATGGATGACCTCGACAATCACCACATTCAGCCCTAACGTGGCCAGCCCAAAGTGGAACGGCCCCAGCCGCATCAGCGGCAGCAGCGTAAGCAGCGCGAAGATGGCCGTGCCGGCGATGGCGATGGCAATGGCCAGGAAGTAATTCATGTGCAGCAGGATGTTCAGGATGGCCGCGATGTACGCCCCAGCGGCGAGATAACCGACGTGGCCGACCGTGAACAGCCCGGTGTAGCCCAGCACCAGGTTGGCAGCGATGCTGAGCATCGCCCAGATGCAGACGATGGTTAGGACGAAGAGCCAGTAATCCATATGGCCTTACGCCAGCAGCCCTTTGGGGCGGCCGATGAGCAGCAGGATCAGGAGCGCGAACACGACGACGGTGACCCAGCTTGGCGCAAAAAAGCTGGCGAAGCCCGTCGTCAGGCCTAACACCAAGCTGCCCAGGGCGGAGCCGAGCAGTACGTTGCGCGTGCCGCCCAGGATCACGGCCACGAACGTGATGAACAGGAAGTCCAGGCCGGTCGTCGGCACCAGCCCAGTGTCGTAGGCGGTGAACACGCCCGCCGTGCCAGCCAAGGCAGAAGCGAGCACGAAGACGACGACGCGAGTGCGGTCGGTGTTCACGCCCACCACGCCTGCCAGCTCCGGGTTGTCGCTCAGGCCCAGCACTGCCAGACCCGCCTTCGTCCGGGTGAGCCACAGGTGCAGCAGGGCGTACAACACCACCACCAGGCCGACGACGATGACGTCCAACTGGCGGATGACGACATCCCCCAGGATGATGATGGGCAGGCTGCCGCTGTGAGCCACGCTGAGATTGCCACGCGTTGGGATCAGCACCGCGGCCTCAAAAACCAGCGCCACGCCCAGGGAGGCGATGAACATGCTGAAAAGGCCGCCGCCGCGCTTGGCTACCGGACGGTAGATCACGCGATCGATCAGCCAACCGAACACGGCGCCTACAGCGATGCCGGTTATGGCGCTGGGGATGAGTCCCAAGCCCTGACGACTGAGAAAGTACAAGACATAGCCCGCCGAGCCAAAAACCGCGGCGTGAGCGATGTGGAATATGCGGAAGGTGGCGAAGATCAGCGCAAAGCCAACCGCCAGCAGCGCGTAGTAGCCGCCGAGGCTCAGCCCGCTGACGAAGACCTGGACCAGAGCCAGGGTCTATTTCCCTGGCTGGATCTCGACGGCCTTGCCTGACTGCACCTTGTACAGCGCCACGGA
>DATGVV010000303.1:0-5081 GCA_035299885.1 Chloroflexota bacterium
TCATGAACTACTCCCTGTTCAAAAAAGCCGTGCCCCGTCCATGGGGCTACGTTGATAATCGTCCGCCGGGGGGAAAGCTTTAGCTGCGCTAGGAACTAGCTGCGGCCCACCAGGCCCATGCCGTTGATGATGGTGTCCAGCATGGAATCCTGCGTGGTGATGGCCCGCGCAGCCGCCTGATAGGCGTGCTGCAGCGCTACCAGGTGCGCCGCCTC
Source organism: Chloroflexota bacterium (assembly GCA_035299885.1). Classification (GTDB taxonomy): domain Bacteria; phylum Chloroflexota; class JAJPGV01; order JAJPGV01; family JAJPGV01; genus DATGVV01. The sequence goes on from DATGVV010000303.1 coordinate 216, forward strand.
TTCGTCCAGGTTCACACCCACCACCGACTGCTTCTGGGCGGTGAAGTGCTGCACCAACTGCTCCTGCGAGATGCGGTCGGTGTTGGTCTGCTGCGCGTTTCCGCCAAGGTTTTCAGTGACGATGCCGTAGAAGTCGCCAAACGTCGTCGCCGTGCGGCCATCGGTGACGATTGACTGCTGCTGCACGTTGAGCAGCGCCAGCGCGTTCAGCGCGTTGCCAGCGATCCCCGGCTGGCTGCTGGCCGCGATCTCGCTCGGGTTGGTGATGATGTTTTGATCGACCACCACGGCGCCCGCCGTGTCGTACTGGGTGCTCGGTGCGGCGCTTACGACCTGCAGGTCGGTGTTAGCGGCCGCGGTCGTGCTGATGCTCGTAATTGAGCTGAACACGATGGCCGTGCTCTGGACCTTAGGGCCGGCCGCGGTGAAGGTGATGGTCTGTGGGGCCGCAGCGGCGCCAGTGGCCGCGTCGAAACCATTGATGGTCACCGTCACGGGATAGGTCGCAGCTAGTCCGGGGGTTGATGGGAAGACCGCCAGCTTGAGCTGCGCGGGAGACGCCAGCGGCGTGAAGCTGACGGCGCCACCGAAGGTGATGTTGGTGGCAGGCACAACCTGGCCTGCCAGCCTCTGCTGGGAGCCCTGGAAGAAGAACTGGTTCGAATTGGTGGAGACAACGGACGGCGGGAACGCGCCGCCGCCGAAGAAGTCCTGGGCCTCCTTGCCGGTGATGGCCCCGTTCGCTACCGTCAGGGTCGCACTGGGCGGAAACCCGTGATCCAGCCCGTTGGTCGTGCCGGCCACGAGGGGCATCGCTCCTGCCGCGCCGAAGTCGCCCGTCGGGGCGGCGATGGTGATGAACTGGTTGCCGCCGGTGCCCGTGCTGCTGAGCTGCAGCTGGCCGGCCGTGTTGATGCTGGCGGTGACGCCAATGTTGGCGGCATTGATCTGCGTGATAAGGCTGCCAAGCGTCGACCCGGCCGCGGCGCTGAAGGTAACAGCGCCGCCGCTGACCTTCGTGGTGATCTGGAAGCTGCTGGCTAGCGTGAACGTGGTGCTCGTTGTCAGCGCGGCAGTCGTGTTGTCGGTGGTCACCTGCGCGGCTGTGCCAACAAGGGTGCCATCCTGACCGTAAACAGTCGGCGTCGCGAAAATCTGCAGGTGGCCCTGGGGATCCAATGTGGCCTGGTAACCATGCGACAAGCCCTTGGCGTTGATGGCATCGATCAAGTTGCGTACCGTGGTCGTGGTCGGCACGGGATAGACATTCGTTACCACTGGCGGCACTTTGACCGTCGTCGTGGTGCCGTCCGGCGCCGTCACAGAGATCTGGTCTCCGATCGTGAGCGCCGTGTCCAGCGTCAGGCCGCTGATGCCGCCATTCCACTGCGGTGGCGTGTTGAGACCGTAGCCCTGGACATGCACCATATTGAAGCCGTCGGCAACTGACTGTGAGAAGCCAAAGTCCTTGCTGGCTGCCCCATTCGCCTGATCAACCTTGACCAGTGCGCCAATGGTGATGGTGTCGATCTGCAGTTGGCCCGCGGCATTCAGCGAAGCGTGGACGTACGGCGAGACGACACTGCTGTTGATGGCGTCGATAGCGCTCTGAACGGTGTCGCCACCACCGGTCAGGACCGTGCCGACGTTGAACGTCACCTGCTGACCCGGGCCAGGGCCTGGCGGGACGGCGCTCGGTCCAGGGGTCCCTTGCGGTGTGATGACCGTGATCTTGAAGTCGTCCTGTCCACCGATGCCCGTTCCCACGAGCGCCGTCGTCGCTTTCAGTCCGGTCGTCCGGCTCAACACCTGCGTGTTAGTCAGCGAATCCGAGAGCTCATTCAACTCGGGTAGCAGCGTGTTCTGGATGACGTCGTCGCGAATCTTCATCGTGCCGAACAGCGACCCGGTGCTGATCAGCGCCTGAGGCACCTTCAGCGGGACCGTGGCAGTGGGTACCCCGGTGGTGATGTTGTTGCCCGTAATCGGGTCGAAGCCGGGGTTGACGTTGAGAAACTTGGTGACGTCGTCCTGCCAGAAGACCTTTACCGGCTTGACCAGCGCCGGGCTGCTGGCATCGGTCAGCGTCGCCAGCGTGTAAGCCTGGTCGTTCTTGACCAGGAACCGGCCGTTCATCTGGACCGTGTCCGTGCCGTCCGGGTTCTTCACCACGCGCACGTCGACCAGCTGTGACAGGTGGTCGACCAACGAGTCGCGCTTGTCCATCAGGTCATTGGGGTTATCGCCAATGCCCTGGCTCTCGGCGATGTGGTTGTTCAGCCCCGCAATCTGCCTGATCGTGCTGTTGATGTCGCGGACGATGGCCAGCACCTTGGTGTTGAGGTCCTGCTGCAGCGTGGTGAGCTGCTGGTAGCGGGTGCTGACGGCGTGCGCCACCGTGGCGCCGTCCTGGGTGACCAGCTGCCGAGCCGAATCGGACTCAGGGTTATTGGTCAGGTCGTGGATGGACTGGAAGAACGTACTGGCAGCGCTGTTCAGCGCCACGTTTGACGGATCGTTGTAGATGGCCTGGATCTGGGTGAACAGGTTATCCATCACCTGCAGCTGCCCGACGCTCTGGTTGGTGGACCGGATTTGCGAGTTCAGCAGCTCGTCCTGGAAGCGGTTGATGCGCGGCACGAAGGCGCCGGTACCAAGCTGCCCCGATAGGGACGGCCGGTTGAAGGCAACTACGGTGTAGGGATCGGTGGCCTCGAGCTGTGCATCCTGGCGTGAATAGCCAGGCGTGTTGACGTTGGAGATGTTCTGGTTGAGCACATCCACCGCCTCCTGCTGCGCCAGCAGCGCGCGGGTAACGGTGTTGAGGCCAAAAAACGTCGGAAGCATTACGAAATCCTTACGCCTGACATTCCAAAAGCTGACGGTTCAGCACGGCCCCGGCCTGCAGCTGCCCCTGGGCGCCATAAGTCTGGCCCGAGCCGTCCTCGGCCAGCAGGAAGCGCAGCGAGACGTCGATCGAGCCCAGGATCTTCTCGAGCAGAGCCTTTGTGGCGGCGTTCATGCCCACCACTCGATCGATCCGCCGGCGCAGCCCCCGGTGGAGGCGCGTCAGGAGCTGCCGATCGGGCTGTCCGCTGTTCTCGATAATCGAGGCCAAGGTCATCGTCTCCAGGTCCACTCCGTGCTTGCGGGAGTAGCGCCCCAGCCAGCTGATGCGCCGGTCTTCGAGGGCTGCCAGCTGCTCCAGGATGTCCTGCTTGCGCAGCAGGACGGCTTTGAGCTCCGGTAAGTCGCCGGCCACTATCGCTTGGCGTTCCTCAGCCGCCACCTCCAGGAGCTTCTGGTAGATGGCTTGTTCTCGAGTGAGGACGCTAATGAGCGGGGCGACTTCCGGGCTAGCTGTTGCTACCGCCATTGAGGCCCAACATCTTCTTGGCGATCAGTTGGGGATCAAGGAGGTACTTGCCGGTCCGCAGTTGCGTCCGCAGCTCTTCCACGCGCGCCGCGCGAACTTCCTCAGCCTGCTGGGCGGCCCGAATCATCCGCTGTAGCTCCTGGCCCTGGCTCGATATGCTGATCTCATCGCCGCGGCCGTCGGTCGAGCCGGCTCCGTCCGTACGGGGGCCGCTGGGGACAGCCTTGCCCTTGGGGCCATAGGCCTGCAGGATGTTGCGTAGCGCCGTCTCGTCGATCTTCATACGATTAGGCGCTCACTTCTGGGTTCATTTGTCTTTTGCTTTTCAGCTTGATCATCGGATTCGCGACCCGAATCTTTAACATCTATGGCTCCTCTCTTATGACCGCTTCATGGTGTTGGCCAGCTGCCACATCTCATCGGCCATCTGCAGGGATTTGAGATTCATCTGATAGCTGCGCTGGGCCACGATGACCCCCGAAAGCTCCTCGCCCATGTCCACGTTGGAGGCCTCCAGGAACTTCTGCCACACCTGGCCGAACTGGAGCAGGGGCGCGCCCGGCGCATCCTGCGTGCCCGTGCCCGGCAGCCCGGCAATGGCAGCGCCGGAATTGGCGGAGACCGCGAACAAGTTGGCGCCGATGTTCACCAGGCCCTGGGGATTGACGAAGCGCGACAGCTGAACCGTGCCGAACACGGTCGGCGGATCGGCCGGGTTGGCGCCCGGAAATTTGCCGGTAATGGCGCCATTGGTGTCGATCCTCAGGTCCTCGGCGGGCACGGGGAAGCCATTCACCACCTGCGCCACGTTGAGCGGCGCCACGGCGCCGCCACCGGGCGGCTGGACCAGCAGATGGCTGCCATGGTGGTCCACCACATCCCCATTGGAATCGATGCGGAACGAGCCATCCCGCGTGTACGCCGTTTGGCCATTGGGCTGGCGCACCTGGAAGAAGCCAATGCCGTCGATGGCCACGGACGTTGGCTCGTTACTCGCCCGGAGCGCGCCCTGCTCGATCATCAGCTTGCTGGCCTCGAGGCCCTGGCCGGCGCCAACCGAGTTGGCGTGGAGGGTATCGTCGCCACGCAGCAGGCCTCCGCCCGACGGGTCCAGGCGCTCAACCAGCAGGTCCTGGAAGTCGCCGCGTGAGCGCTGGAAGCCCACGGTATTGGTGTTGGCCAGGTTGTTGGCCGCTATGTCTACGCTCGTCTGTTGGGCGCGCATCCCACTTGATGCGGACCACAATCCAAAAAGGCTCATCTACCCTCCTTACAGCTTCGCGATGTCGTTCACGGCCCTGCCCAGGACCTCGTCCTGGGTTTGGACCATGCGTTGGTTCATTTCATAGGCGCGCATCGTGTCCAGCATTTCCGCCATCGAGCGCACCGGGTCCACGTTGGACAGCTCGAGCGCGTGATCCTGGATGACATAGTCGGCCGGGTTGGCCGGCGTCGGCGGCCCGGAGCGCACGTTCTGCGCAAACAGCGTG
>DATGVV010000304.1:0-10772 GCA_035299885.1 Chloroflexota bacterium
AAGACGCCTGGCGGGCTTATCGCATACGGGCTGTTCATTGCCCTGGATACCCTCTCCCTGCCCTCTCCCGCTGCGGCAGGAGAGGGTATTTCAGGTGGGCCGCTGGATGTAGACGTCGGACATGCCGTGCGGCTGCTCGGCTACGAGGCGCCGGAGCTGCGGGGCGGCTCACCCTCGCCGGTTCGGCTGGCATGGCGCGTGACCGACGCCCACGGGCCCATCCCGGACGACGTGCGCGAATTCGGGCACCTGGTGGACGCGAGCGGCCGGTTGTGGTCCAGCAACGCCGACTTCCGGGGCTACCCGCGACCGTACTGGGAAGACGGTGACACCGTGATCTCGTCCTTTGCGTTGAACCTGCCAGCGGATACGCCCAGCGGCGGCTACTGGTTTGAGACCGGCTTCTATGAGCCGATCAGCGGGCAGCGCCTGCCGCAGTATCGCGGCGGGCAGGCGGCCGGAACGGCCGCTCGCATCGGGCCGCTGAAGGTGAGCGGCCGCTCACCGGCCGCAGTCGCCGAACGGCCGCTGGCCGTGCTCGGCGGCGGCGAGATCGCGCTGCTGAGCGTGCAGCGCGGCGCGGATGGCATCGACTTGCGCTGGCAGGCGCTGCGCAAGCCGGCGCACGATTACACGGCCTTCGTCCACGTCCTCAATGCTCAGGGCCAGATCGTGGCTCAACAGGATGGGCAGCCACGAGGGGGCAGCTACCCCACGTCGCTGTGGGACGGCGGCGAGGTAGTCGACGATCCGCATCCGCTCAGCGTCGCCGCCACGCCTGGCCTGCAGGTCGAGACCGGGCTGTACACCTTTCCAGATCTGCGCCGCCTCCCCGTGGACGGCACGACGAGCGACCGGGTGCTGCTGCCGCTGCCTACTTCGTGACCTTCAACGGGCCGACGAGCAAGCCATCGTCGATGGCCTGCACGTCGCGCGAGCTGGCTTTCAAGCGCATGCCGGTGTCGCCGCGGTAGAAGCCAACCTCCAGCTGGTACGTGCCCGGCGCGAGGTCCGGCTTGAGCGGCAGCTCGTAGGTGTCTTGCACGACCTCGCCAGGCAGCCAGGCGGTGGTCGGCAGCTGGCCGTGCTCGGGCACGCTGTCTACCTGCGAGACCACACGGCGGCCGGCATCCAGCACGTGTACGAAGGCGGTGTAGCTGTCGGGCATGGGCGCGGCGCCGCGCCAGTAGAGGGTGATGCGGACCGGCGAGCCGGGCCCGTAGGCGGGCTTGTCCTGATCGTAGCCAAGCAGCTCGATGCTGCCGCCGACGTTGGCGCGAACCCGGTGCTCGGGCGTGGGGCTGGCGAACGTCCGCGTCCGTTCCTGCACCTGGATTTGGGTCAGGGGGACCAGGCGGTCGCCCATGCCAGCCAGGAGTTGGTAGGCGCCGGGCTCGATCTGGGCTGGGAGGACGGGGTCGTACCAGTCACGGAAGGCGTTGCCCGCACGCCATTGGGTGGTTGGGAAGCGGGGCTCGGCAGCCATTTGCCAGATGGAGCCGGCCTGCCCCTCGCGCACCAGGGCTAGGCTGGTTTTCACGTTCGCGGCGGGCTGGCTCGTGGCCTGCCAGAACAGCGTCAGATGCAAGGCGTCGCCCTGGAACACGCTGGAGCTTGCCAGGTCGTAGCCGATCATGCTCACGCTAGGCGCCACGGGTTGGTTGAGGGGCTTGGGCACGCCCAGGCCGGCAAGGTCGACGGGTTCGGCCGGGGGCAGCACGTCAACGGCGCCAATGGCGGCACTCCCGCCACCTGGCGCCCCGGCGGCGTCGAGGACGCTCAACCGCTCCTGCTCGCCGTCGGGATAGACGGCCAGGTTGACGTTGTAACGGCCAGGCATGATGCCGGGGAGAGTCTGGAGGACGTAGTAGGCAGTGGCCTGCTCACCCGCTGCCCAGCGGCTAGTCGCTGCCTGGCCGTGGCGCAGCAGCAGGTCCACCTGGCCAGCCAGATGGCCACGATCGTCGGTGAGGTAGGCAGTGACCTTGTAGTCCTTGCTGACGGCCCGCGGCAGCCGCCATTTCAGCTCCAGCATCAGCTTCTCGCCGCTGACGGCTAGCGGCTGCGAGAGCTTGCCCAGAAGCTGCTGGTCGCCATTGGCCGATGGGCCAAAGCCGGCGCCCTCGAGCCACAGGATGTTGTCGAAATTGGCGCTGGCCGGCCGATCCGCCGTGCCGAGCTCGAAGCTGGTGTTTGGTGGAATGGCGTAGGTCCGCTCGCGGTAGCCGCGGAAGGTGTGGTCGTCCACCAGGCGGCCGTACTTCTGGAGCAGGAACGGCAGCAGCTGCTCGGGGTCTGAAGTGCTGAGGAACCACTGCACGAAGACGACGCGCTTCATGCCCGCGGCCTTTGCCGTCATGGCGCCCGCAACCGTCGTCTCGTCGCCGGGGATGGAGAACAGCTGCGCCGGACCGTGGTAGTAGTAGCCGAGCGGCTCCGGGGCATCGAGGAAGATCACGTCCTCGGCGGTGGTGCGGCTGGCCAGGTACTGGGCCAGGGTGCGGGTATCGTCCTTGGCGAAGTTGGGATCAGATTCGTAGCCCCGCAGGCCAATGGCGAATACCGCGGCCAGCATCGCTCCGGCCAGGACTCCGGCTGGCCACCAGCGGCGCCAAACGGCCGCGAGAGCTAGGCCCAGCAGCAGGTAGTAGGGGGTGGCCAGCACCATCAGATAGCGCGGGTGGAACTCGGGCCGGATCTGGAACGCCGCCAGGGCCAGCAGAAGCTCGAACAGGAGGGCGCCCGCGGCGAATAGGAGCGGGCGGCTGTCCCCTCTCCCGTCGCGACGGGAGAGGGCTAGGGTGAGGGAACCCGCCACCAGCACAGCGGTAATGGGGATGGCCAGGCGAACGCTGTCGGTCGGCGGGAGCCACAGCCCGGCGTCGAACGCGCGGAATGTCTCCGTGAGCTCATGCTGCCAGTTCGGCACCCAGAGGTTCTCGTTGTATTTGGCAACCTGGCCGATGGTCGTCCGGAGCCAGGGGAAGAACAGCGCGAGCTGGACCAGCTGGGCAGCCGCCCAGCTGGCAAGCAGCCGGCGCGGGCGGAAGGCTCGCGCCAGCAGCAGCGACAGCACCAGCAGGTTCTCGGCGCCGATGACCAGCACGGCCGAGTAATGGGTGTACAGCGCCAGGGAGCTGGTCACGACTAGGCCGAGCCATGGGAGCCCGAACTGTTCGGAGCGGGAAGCCCGGCCAAAGCGCTGTATGAAAGTTCCCTCACCCCAGCCCTCTCCCGCGCCGGCGGGAGAGGGAGTCTTGCCGCCTCGAATCACGCGCCAGGTGAAGTACAGCGAAAAGGCGCTGAACAGGGCCACCGGCGCGTACATGCGGGCCTCTTGGGAGTAGGCCACGTAGAAGGGCGCCGTGGCGCCGACGGCGGCGGCGGCGAGGCCCACTCCGGCGGTGGCCAGGCTGGCGCCGAGGCGGTAAAGCAGCAGCACCAGCAGCGTGCCGACGATCACCGACGGGAAGCGCACGGCGTACTCGCCGCGGCCGGCGAACGGCAGCCACTCGTGCAGGACCAGGTAGTACAGCGGGGGGTGGATGTCCACGGCAATGGCCAGCGGATCATTGGCCGCTCGGGCTGCCTCGGGATCGGTGATCGCCCCAACACCGCCCCGTGCTTTCCACATGGCGGTCATATCGGCGGCCGTACGGCTGGCGAAATCAACGCTGAAGCCCTCGTCGACCCAGATCGACTGGGCCTCCAGGCCCGCCACACGCAGCCCGAACGTCAGCAGCAGCAGACCCAGCAGGGCGGGTAGGAGCCTGAATCGACGGAATGGAAGGCGCTCGGGGCGCGGATTCTTCGTCGCCTCGGGCTCCTCAGACTGACATGATTGCGGGCGGCTAGAGGTCGTAGCCGGCGCGCCGCGCGTCGTTCCAGAACATCGCGACGGTTTCGGCCGAATAGGCCGTAAGGTCCTTGCCAATCAGACTCAGCTTGGCCAGCAGGTCGGAGGTGAGAGTGATGATGTGGCAGCCGACTTCCTCGGCCTGGAAGACGTTCAGCAGTTCGCGCGGGCTGGCCCACAACAGCTCGATCCGCGGCCGGCTGTGGAGCAGGCGAACCGCCTCAGCGATGACCGGCACGGGGTCGCGGCCAGTATCGGCCACCCTGCCCGCGAATAGCGACACGACGCCGGGCGCGCCACCGTCGAGCGCTTCGGCCATCTCGCCAATCTGCTCCAGGGTCAGCATGGCTGTGACGTTTACCTTCACGCCTGCTTGGCTGAGCCGCCGAACAAGCTGGCCCGATGACTTGCCGCGGGTGGTGGTGACCGGGATCTTGACGTACACGTTGTCGGCCCAGCCGGCGATCTCGAGCGCTTGGCGCTCCATGTCGGGGAACTCGTCGGCCGTCACTTCGAACGACACCGGACGGTCGCGAACGACGGCCAGCATGTCACGCGCGAAGGTCTCGTAATCGGCCACGCCGGCCTTGCGCAGCAGCGTGGGATTGGTGGTGAAGCCTTTGATGAACGGCTGCCGGACAAGTTTCTGCAGGTCTGTCAAGTCCGGCCCATCGGCGAAGATCTTGACGCGGCAGCTGGAGAGCCACTGGCGAGCCGCCTCCGGAAGGACGTCCTGGACTGCCGCGGGGCTCGTCACAGAAGCCATCCTGGGCTAATCTAACACGCTCGCTTGCGCGTGACTGAGCACCCAGCTTGCCGCTTCTTCGAGGGAGCGCACGGTGGCATCTGGCGCCACAGAGGGACGGCGGTCGTCGTAGCCGCCATCCAGGAAGACCGTGCGGCAGCCTGCACGCGCGCCGGCCTCGACGTCCCGCCAGCGGTCGCCGATCACGAAGCTGGCGCCGAGATCGACGTCGTGCTTGGCGGCGGCTCTCACAACGAGCCCGGGCTTGGGCTTGCGGCAGTCGCAGTTGGCGGCGTCGTCATGCGGGCAGACGAACAGGTCGTCGAGCGGCAGCTCGCGGCGAAGCACGGCGTTCATCGTCTCCAGCGCCTCAGGCGCAAGGTCGCCGCGGGCCAGTTCCGGCTGGTTGGTGACGCAGATCAGCAGGAATCCGGCAGCCTTGAGCCTGCGCAGGATCTCGGCTGCGCCCGGCGTGAGCTCGAATTCGTCGAGGCTTCGGGGCGAAGCCTGGCTGCCCTCGCGGAGCAACGCGCGGTTCAGCACACCATCGCGGTCCAGGAACACCGCCCGGTTCATTTCAGCGATTCCCAGCGCGTGGGCGCGGCCTTGAGCTTCGGATGTGACACGAGCAGGTGCCAGATCAGCGGCTGGAAAGCCTCGGCGTGAGGCGTGACGTGATCGGGATTGACGGTGGGGACCAGCACGGTCACATCAGCGACCTTGGCGGTGTAGCCGCCGTCGCGCCCCACGATGCCGGCGATCCGGCAGCCGGTGCTCTTGGCATAGCGCAAGGCTTCGACCAGGTTGGGACTCACGCTCGGTTCCTCGCTGCCGCCGCCGACCGAGAGGACCAGCACCATGTCCTTGGCGTTGAGCCGGCTGGTCTGCAGCCAGGCGGCAAACACCGTAGCCCAGCCCTCGTCGTTGGTGCGCGCCGTGAGCTCGGAGACGTTATCGGTCGGCGCATAGGCTTCGATGGCGGCCAGCTTGCGGAAATCGTTCACGGCGTGCGAGGCGTTGGCAGCGCTGCCGCCGACGCCCAGGATGAACAGCCGGCCGCCACGGTCGCGAACGGCTGCCAGCTCATCCGCCAGGCGCTCGATGGCCAGCTTGTCCAGGCTGTCGATCACTGCCCTGGCTTCGGCCAGGTACTGCTCAGTGAACGGCATCGCGCGACCCCAGATAGCGGGCGGTGTCCTGGATACCGGCCGGCGAGCCGATCTCGTAGAAGCGCTCGTGGACCTCGTACGCGGCCAGCTGGCCCTGCGAGAGCAGCTGCTGGTACAGCCACTCCAGATCGCACGGCACCCTGGTAACCAACGTCTCGACCGCGTCGCGGCACAGCAGGCCCAGACCGTAGTCGATGTGGCGCATTGCGGCGGCCGGCCGCCGCTTGCTGTAGGCGGCGATCTCGCCGCTGCGAAGCTCGACGTTGGACGTATCCCAGCGGCCCTCGTTGTGGTAGACGGTCATCAGGCCAAGCCGGCCGTTGGCCAGGAAAACATCATGGATGGGCGCGTAGCGACACGGCAGCAGCGAGTCGCCGTAGAGCACGAAAAAGGCGTCGTTCAGCAGCGGCAGCGCCTTCTTCAGAGCGCCGGCGGTACCCAGCAGGGTGGGGCCGTCATACGAGAAGCGAACGGCCAAGCCGAAGCTCCGCCCGTCACCAACGAACGCCTCGATCTGCTCGCCCAGGTGGCCCGCGCAAACCACCACGTCGCTGATGCCTTCCGCGCGCAGCAGGCGGAGCTGGTGCGCGATGAACGGCTCGCCGGCGAACTCGATCAGAGCCTTTGGGCGATTTTCAGTCAGGCTGCCGAGCCGTGTCGCCTTGCCTCCGGCGAGCAGCGCCACGGGAATCACGATTGGGTGACCACCTGCGCGCCCTGGAAGTCGAACCGGAAGCGGACCTCGGGCAGGCCCGCGTCGAGCATCGCCCGGCGCAGCCGGACGCGATCCTCGGCGTAGAACATGAGGAAACCGCCGCCGCCCGCGCCGACCAGCTTGCCCCCAAGGGCGCCGTTGGCCACGCCGAGTGCATACCACTGGTCGATCTTGCCGTTGCTCGCCGCGCCACTGCGGCGTTTCTTCTGCTGCCACTGGTCGCTCAGCAGTCGGGCGAACACACCGAAGTCGCCGCCCTCCAACGCCCGCCGCGTGGCATACGCCATGTCCTTGAGCTCGGTCAGGTTACGTTCGACCTCCCCATCGTTGTCGAGCGTGCGCCGGTTTTGGTCGTGGAGAACCTCCGAAGCCGATCGCGAATAGCCGGTGAAAAACAACAGCAGGTTGTCCTCCAGGTTGTAGAGGGCCTCGCTGCTGAGCGTCAACGGCTGAACGGCCACCTCGCCGTCGGGCTGAAACTCGAAGCAGGTCACGCCGCCGAAGGCCGAGATGTACTGATCCTGCTTGCCTATCTCCTCAAGGAGGAGATCGATCTCGATGTGGCAGGCCTCTTCGGCCAGATCCCGGGGATGGACCACCTGGTTCTTGTAGGCGTGCAGGGCCTTGAGAAGGGCGGTGGTGAAGCTGCCGGACGAGCCAAGGCCGGTACCGGCCGGGATGTCGGCCATGCTGGCGATTTCGAGGGAGCGACCGGACATGGCGAGCAGCCGCAGCGCCTCGCGAAAGATGGGGTGCGCCACCTCCTCGGCGCAGGCCACCCGTTCGAGCTTGGAGTACTTGACGATGAGGTCGTCGCTGAAGTTGTCGTGGACGGTGATGTAGACGTACTTGTCGACGGCAGCGGCGATCAGGAAGCCGCCGTGCCGCGAGTAGTAGGACGGCAGGTCGGTGCCGCCGCCGCCGAGGGTAATCCGCAGTGGGCTGCGCGTGATGATCACCGCTTGGCCTCGTACAGCTTGGCGGCGATGTCGAGGACCGCAGCCGCGTCGTCCAGCGTGCCGCAGGGCTCGCGCCGCTGCTCGATGGCGGCGACGAAATCCTCCAGCTCGGCCGCCCAGGAGCGATCCTCGGGCGGGAACTCGTACGTGGTCGTCTCGGGCGGGCCCATCTCCGGCAGCATACGGTAATAGGTCAGTCGCTCGGGGCCGTAGCTGCCGCCCAGGCCATCCACCTGCAGCTTCCCGGTGCGGCCAAAGACCTCGAACGAGAACAGGTTCTTCCATTCGGTCCAGCTGGCGTGCAACCAGGCAGTGACGCCCGTAGCCGTGCGCAGGGACAGGAAGGCGTTGTCTTCGACCGGCATGGGCCAAAAGCAGGTGGCTACGTGGCCCGCCACACCTGAGAAGTCGCCGGCGAACCAGCGGGCGAGATCGATCAGATGGCTGCCCTGATCGAGCAGCTCGCCGCCGCCGGCGCGGTCCTTGCTGGCTCGCCACTCCTGCTCGTAACCGAGCCGGCCGCCATGGCCGTAGCGCGCACGGATGTACATCAGCTCGCTGATAGCGCCGTCTGCGAACAGCTCGTGCGCCTTGCGCAGCCCGGGATGGAAGCGGTGGTTGAAGCCGACCTTCACCACCCGCCCACCGCGGGCGGCCGCCTCCCGGACGGGCTGCAGCTCGTCGAGAGTCCGCGCCGCGGGCTTCTCGACCAGCACGTGCTTGCCGGCCTCCAGCGCTGCCATGGTGAGTGGGGCGAGGGAATCGTGGGTGGTGCATACCAGGACGGCGTCGACGTCGGTTCGCGAGAGGAGCTTGACAGGCTCGATCTCGGGTTCGCAGCCCTCGTGTTCCGCGGCGAGCTGGGCGGCCAGCTCGCGACGGACGTCGGCGCAGGCGATCAGGTTGTGCCGGCCCAGGGTGGCGGCCCGCTTGCGGCCGACCAGCCCACAGCCAATGATTGCCAGGTTCATGACCGCGGCCAGCCCCGATCTTCGGGCACGATCCGCCGCAAGGTGTACACGTCGCTGCCGGCCAGGCTCTGGCGCAGCTCAGGCAAGCTCCGCCAGTCATCCCACAGCGCGGCAATCAGCCGGCCGCTGATGCCATCGCCGGCGGATGAGGCCAGGAAGGCGACGGCATCGGCGGCCGCTTGGAAGCCGGCGCCGCCGGTGTCCCGCTGCTCCAGCGCTCTGGCGTAGCCTTCCTGGCCCACGCGTTCCGGCCCGGCGCTCAAGATGTCCTCCAGCAGCCTCGTGTTCAGCGGGCCCGGCGCCACGGCGTTGACGTCGATTCCCGTGCCGGCGAGCTCCGCAGCCAGCGTCTCGACGAAGCGCACCAGCGCGGCCTTGGACGCGGCATAGGCGCTGAAGCGAGGCCGCGGCTGGGTGGCGCCGCCGCCTGAGATGGCGATGATCTTGCCCCAGCCGCGCTCCCTCATCAGGGGTAGGACGGCTCGGCAGGCCAGCACCGTGCCGAACAGGTTCACCTCGACTGCCTGCGCCCACTCGCGCCAGTCGACCTCCTCGACCGGACCGATCGGGCCGTGGATGCCCGCGCAGCAGACGAGGACGTCGATGCCGCCCAAGCGCTCAGCCACAGCCGCGACGACGCGATCGACGTCAGCCGGGCGGGACACGTCCGCAGGCTCGGCGAGCACGCCCAGCTCGGCAGCGGTGGCCCGCAGCAGGCCCTCCTCGCGAGCGCAAATGGACACGCGTGCGCCCTCGGCCACGAAGCGCTGGGCGATGGCCCTGCCCAGGCCGCGGCTGCCGCCGGTTATCAGCACGGATTTGCCGGCCAGACTCATGCCCGCTGCTCCAGCAGCCAAGGGTTTGCCCGCAGATAGTCGAGGGTGCGCAGCACGGCCTCGCGAATGGACAGCGTGGGCCGCCAGCCGAGATGCCGGATGCGCGAGGAGTCCAGGAAGATGAACGGGCTGTCGCCGGGCCAGCCGCGCTTGCCCCCGGTGTAGCGGTGCTTCGGGCTGACGCCCAGCTCGGCGCAGATCCAGCCCAGCGAATCATCGACCGTGCAGTACTCGTCCGTCCCCAAGTTGTACACGGCCACTGGCTCGCGCGCCTTCTCGACAGCTAGCAGCATGGCGTCGATGCAATCCTGCACATAGAGGTACGACTTGCGCTGGCGGCCGTCGCCCAGGACCTCGATTTCGTTGGGATCTGCGAGCAGTTTCCGGTAAAAGTCGAACACGTGGCCATGGGTGTAGCGCTCGCCCAGGATGGACACGAAGCGGAAGATGAGACCCTGCATGCCAAAGCCCGCTGCATACGCTTCGATGAGGCCCTCGGCGGCCAGCTTGGACGCGGCGTAGAGTGACGTTTGGATCGGAAACGGGGCGGCTTCGGGCGTGGGGAAGACGGTCGGCTCGCCGTAGACCGAGCCAGTCGAAGGGAACGCGATGCGCTTGACGCCGGCCAGCCGCATGGCCTCCAGGACGTTGTGCGTGCCGATGGTGTTCTGCTCGAGATCGCGGCGGGGGTGATCCGTGCCGTAGCGCACGTCGGCGTTGGCGGCCAGGTGGAAGACGAGGTCGCAGCCGTGCATCGCCACCGCGAGAGCGTCGCGGTCGAGGATGTCGCCCTCGACCAGGTGCATAGCCGGCAACTCCAGGGCGCCGACCAGGAACTCTCGCTGGCCGGTGGAGAAGTCGTCCCAACCCACCACCGAATGGCCGGCGGCCAGCAGCCGATCGGTCAGGTGGCTGCCGATGAAGCCGGCGCAGCCGGTTACGAAGACGCGCAATTTCGCTTAGAGAAACGAATGCCCAGGATGTCGCGCGCGTTACGGAGGGTGCCACCCAGAACGTTGAAGCGGCTGTCGGCGTCGTCTTGCCAGCGGACGGGGACCTGCGCCAGGCGATAGCCCGCCGCGCGAGCCAGGTAGAGGATCTCAACGTCGAACATGTAGCCGTCGATGCGCTGCCGGGCGAACAGGTCCTTCGCCACGTCCTTTCGAAAGAACTTGAAGCCGCACTGTGTATCGGGGATGTCGCGCAGGCCCACCAGCAGGTGCATCAGCAGCCGGAAACCCTTCGATCCCCAGCGGCGGTAGAGCCGCTGGGCACGCTGGATGCGCGACTGCTCGAGGGCGCGCGAGCCAATCACCACGTCATAGCCGCCATCGAACAGGGGCAGCACCTTATCGAGCTCGTCAATGGGGGTCTTGTTGTCAGCATCGGCAAAGCCGACAACCTCCTTCTCAGCCAGCAGTACCGCCTGGCGGATGGCGTGACCCTTTCCGCGACGCTCCCTCCCGCCAAGCTGGCGCAGGCGGGGGTTTTCGGCGGCCATACCAGCGACCACATCGCGGG